>CAZIYV010000192.1:0-1945 GCA_964543575.1 uncultured Pelotomaculum sp. | reverse complement strand
CCATGAAGAATTGTGCTACTTCTACCATACAGGTATCCTCGCTCATGACCACTAAGCCGCCCGAACCTACCATTGCTCCCACCTTCTGCAGGGAGTCGTAATCCAGAGACAGATCCAGGTGTTCTTCGGTGAGACAACCACCGGAGGGACCGCCGATTTGTACTGCTTTGAAGGCTTTGCCATCTTTGATTCCGCCTCCGATGTCGTAGAGAATTTCTCTGAGGGTCAGGCCCATGGGCACTTCCACCAGACCGGTGTTGGACACTTGTCCGGCCAGAGCGAAAGTTTTGGTGCCTGGACTGGTAGGGGTACCGAAGCTCTTAAACCAAGCGGCACCGTTTATGATAATTGGGGCCAGGTTGGCCAGAGTTTCCACGTTGTTGATGATAGTTGGACAACCCCACAGCCCACTTACGGCAGGGAAGGGGGGCCTAGGCCTGGGCATTCCCCGTTGGCCTTCAATAGAAGCGATTAGCGCTGTTTCTTCTCCGCAGACAAAGGCGCCAGCTCCTTCTTTAATGTTAATTTTGAAAGAAAATTCTGTGCCAAGGATGTTCTCACCCAAGATTCCTTTGGCTTCCGCATCAGCAATGGCAATTTTTAAGCGCTGAACAGCCACTGGGTATTCCGCCCGCACATAGATATAGCCCTCGTCGGCGCCGATAGCATACCCGGCAATCATCATTCCTTCTAGCACCCGGTGCGGGTCACCTTCCATTACACTGCGGTCCATAAAGGCACCTGGATCACCTTCATCACCATTGCAGATTATGTATTTTTTGGTTCCGGCAGCCTGCCGGGCAAATAACCATTTGCGACCGGTAGGGAAGCCGCCGCCGCCCCGGCCTCGCAGACCGGAGTCCAAGACTTCCTGCAGAGTTTGCTCAGGATTCAGGTCAAAGAGCGCTTTGGCGATGGCTTGGTACCCATCACGGGCCAGATAATCATAAATGTTATTCGGAGAAATGCGGCCGCTGTTGCTTAAAACAACCCGATGCTGTTTTTTGTAGAAGGGAATTTCATCCTGGGTTGAAATGACTTCATTGGTTTGCGGTTCATGATACAGCAGTCTTTCCACCAGTTGGTTGTTGATTAAATGTTTTTCTACAATTTCCTGGACATCATCCTTGGTTACTTTACAGTACAGTACACCGCTTGGGTCAATCCGCACTAAGGGGCCAAGTTGACAAAACCCCTGACAACCGGTAGTGCTGATATCCACATCAGCGGGCTCGGCCTCGGGGGCTAATTCAAACGACACTTTTAATCCTTTTTCCTGACTAAGGGTTTTGAAAGCTTCTACTACATCCTGGGCACCGTTGGCCGAGCAACCTGTGGAGCATATTAGCACTCGAAGTTTTTTAGATTCCAGCATAGACTGTGCTTCCTTTTGATAGTTAAGTAAATCTTCCCGGCTTTTAAGCATGGCACTTACCCCCGTTTCCATCGGTGTCATTTTCCATTTCTCTGATTTTATCGATAATAATATTTACTGATTCGGGAGTCATTTGTCCGTATACAAGATGGTCGTTTACGGTAACCACAGGCGCAAAGCCACAAGCGCCAAGGCAGGCGACAGTTTCTACAGTAAACTGCATATCAGCTGTAGTTATCTGACCGGCCTTTAACCCCACTTTTTTCTCCAAGGCAAAACGAACAGGTTCAGACCCCCTAACGTGACAGGCAGTACCGTCACAAACACGGATTACATATTTCCCCTTGGGGAGAAGGGAAAATTGGGAATAAAAAGTTGCTACACCATATACCGCAGAGGGCGATATTTTCATGGCGGTAGCAATATAAGTTAGCACTTCTTCGGGTAGATAACGATATTCTTCTTGCACTTCCTGTAAAATGGGAATCAGGTGTGAAACCTGTCCCTGGTGTTTGGCGATAACCTCCTGCAGCCTCTCAAAATTTCTTTCAACTCTACTTTCCATACACG
>CAZIYV010000191.1:0-2486 GCA_964543575.1 uncultured Pelotomaculum sp. | reverse complement strand
AATTCTTACAATCCCCAGATCAAGGTTGTACCGGCGGTTATATTCAAAAGCCAGTGCTTCGGCAAAGCGTTTGCCCTCGTTGTAGCAGGCCCGCCGGCCTACCGGGTTGACATGGCCCCAGTAGGTTTCCGTTTGTGGGTGCACCAGTGGATTGCCGTATACTTCCGAAGTGCTGGCAAGTAAGAATTTGGCGCTGTTTTTAACGGCCAGATCCAGCATGTTTTTGGTCCCGCTGCTGTTCACCAGCATCGTTTCTATGCCCATCCGGCCGTAATCAACCGGACTGGCCGGGCTGGCCAGGTGCCAGATGAAATGGTACCGCAGTGCGGGCAGCTCAAACTCACCTGAGATGTCAGCTTGAACAAATTGAAAATTTTCGCTGGCAGCCAGGGCGCCCTGTAAGTTTTCAAGGCTGCCGGAACACAGATTGTCAACACCAATGACACTATGCCCTGCCCGGAGCAGCCTGTCCACCAGGTGACTGCCGATAAAACCTGCCGCGCCCGTGACAATTGAAAGCGGCCTGGAGCCTTTGATCGATTTATCATTAACTTCCATAAAAATAATCTCCCGCTTGCTGTTATTTGTTATTGCTGTAACGCCCGACCCCGCAGTACCAGAACCCTTTTTTAATAATTTCCTCCGCCCGCAGCATGTTCCTGGCGTCAATTATCACCGGGGTATTCATCAGACCCTTAACCTTATCATAGTCCAGCGAGGTAAATTCCGGCCATTCCGTCATTAAAACCAATGCGTCAGCCTGCTCCAGCGCTTCATAAGCTGTTTGGGCAAAAACTATGCCATCCATACCCTTTAATTCTCGCCCGGCGTTTTTCATCGCCCTGGGATCGTAACATTGTACTCTACTGCCTTTTTTTATCAAATTCTTTATGAGTTTAATGCCGGGGGATTCCCTGATATCATCGGTATTGCCTTTAAAGGCCAGGCCTAAAACCGCTATTGACTTGTTTTTACACACCCAGAGCACATCTTCTATTTTCTTTACTATTGTATATACTCTCTCCTGGTTTATCCGTTCAACTTCCTCCAGCAACGCGGCTTCCAGTCCCAGTTCCCTGATCATAGCCGCAAAGGCTCTGACGTCTTTTGGAAAACAGCTGCCTCCATAACCCGCTCCCGGATAAAGGAAGTCCCTCCCGATACGGCTGTCAAAGCCCATCCCGTCCGCGACCATGTCAACATCCGCTCCCAATTTTTCACATATATCGGCCATCAGGTTTATATATGATATCTTCAGGGCTAAAAACGAGTTGCTAGCGTGTTTAATCAGCTCCGCGGTTTTTATGTCGGTTATTAAAACCTGGCAGTTAAAACAACTATACAATTCCCGCAGAACCCTACCGGCCTTCTCGCCCTCAACGCCTATCACAACCCTGTCCGGGTATAAAAAATCATTTACCGCTGACCCTTCTCTCAGGAACTCCGGGTTGCTGGCCACTTCAAAAGCGGAACTATTGCCGCCCAGTCGTAATTTGATCGTCTGCTTGATCTTCTCGGCTGTACCGGCGGGGACAGTGCTTTTTTCAATGATCAGCTTGTAATGGTCCAGTTTACCGGCTATAATCCGCGCCACCTCTTCAACCTGGGCCAGATCAGCCAGCCCGTTTTCACCCGGGGGAGTCCCCACACATATGAAAACAATATCAGACTTTTCAACGGCCAGGTTAATATCTGTGGTAAAAAACAACAGGCCTCTGTCCAACCCTTCCTTCAGCAGCTCTTCCAGGCCGGGTTCAAAGAAAGCAGGCACTCCTCCCGCTAAAAGCTCAACTTTTTTCTGATCCTTGTCCACGCCAATAACCATGTGGCCAAGGCTGGCAAAGCAGCCAGCGGTTATTAAGCCTACGTGGCCCAAACCAATCACACATATTTTAGCCATAATTAAAGCACTCCTAAAGTTATTAGACCTACCTGCCGCTAACGCAGCACCTGATGAAAATCGATGTAGGTGCGATTTCAATCGCACAAAACTGCGCAGCAGTTATGGTATTTCTGCTAATCCTTATCGACTGCATTACTATTGGGTCATGTGCGAATGAATTCGCACCTACCTTTAGCCGAAATGCAAGCAGTGGTTTTTAATTCCAGAGTAGATTTTCCCCAGCCACCGGGGCGGGTGCAGTGCCACGTAAAGCAAAAAAGCCGACCAGGGCAGGATCCTGAGCCTGGTGTTCGCTCCCATGTTGTCGCTGTACAAGGCGATGGCGCCAATGAGCAGCAGGCTGACCAGGATGAGTATCTGCTCTTTCTCCAAACGCCTCAGGAATATATTCTTAACAAGCTGCACTATACCAGTCAGCCAGGTTGGAAACGGCCGCCATATGATAAGACTCCCAGGAACGGAAATCAATTGCACAATGGAGCCCAGCTACCAGGGAAAGAGACCCAACATCGCCGGGGCGTAACCTGCAGTACAAACTTGAACAAAACACGCCGGACCCTAACAGCCCATTCCGATGCGGCAA
>CAZIYV010000190.1:0-2624 GCA_964543575.1 uncultured Pelotomaculum sp. | reverse complement strand
AAAAAGCCTGAGTTGCCCTTAAAGCTGTGAAAGGCGCGAAAGGCTCTGTTGGCGGTCTCGTTATCACCGGGGACTTTCTCCAGCGCCAGCAGCGCGCTCTCGGCTTCGTCCAGGATCTCGTTGCATTCTTCTACAAAGCTGCTGATTATTTCAGGGGTTATCTCCAAACTCATGTCTCCGATACTGCCGGCACTCACCGCGTTTTCATTGAATTCCAACGGGACGCGGTCGCAAAACTTCTCATCCCCTACAATAGTCAGTCCTTCATCCATAGGGCTTAAGCCGGTTGCATCAACTTTGTCTAAAACCTCTACCTCATCCCTGCCAGACTCTATAATATTTCTTAAATCGCTAATTATAATTTCTGCCGCTTTTTCACAATCTGTATCACTCAGGTTCTTTTCCACAACTTCCAGTGCATTCCGGACAAAATCACAGGTACGTATAAGAAGGTCCACATGTTCCGGTTTGACAAAAGCCTGCCCGTTGCGGAATATGTCAAGCAAGGTCTCGGCTTCGTGAGTAACACTGATGATGGTCTGCAGGTCGAGAAAGGAAGCGGCGCCTTTCAGCGAGTGGAACAGGCGGAAGATGGCGTTGAGAATCACCCCGTCGATCTCCCCGGTTGAAAGCGCTTTCTCTTCCATGGCTATAATCTGCGGCTCAACTTCTTCCAGCATTTCACGGCTCTCCATAATAAAAAACTTAAGCATTACCAAGTTTTCATCCATGTTAGCGTTCATTAAATAAAAAACACCCCTAATCCAAAGGAATAAAAACACCCTTGCCCTTTAGTAATCGTAAGCACGAATTACATGGGTGATAGGGGTTTTCCTGATTTTGAAGTGCTGATTTCCTTATATTTATTATTTTATTTCACGCCTCTAAAAAGTTTGTCTTTGCATCTACCCCTTTTTCGAAAAATATTCTTTGGATTTTCTTTGAAATCCACCACTTTGGGTTTTTCATAACAAATCATTCTTACCCATAATCATTTTTCCAGTGTGGTTAAACCTTCACGAATAGCATATTTAATCAGTCCAGCCACATTATGTATGCCTAACTTGTTCATAATCTGCCTGCGGTGAGATTCAACCGTCTTTTCACTGATAAACAGAGTGGAAGCGATTTGGTGGGTGTTTTTACCCTCGGCTAAAATTTGCAGCACTTCCCGTTCCCTGGCTGTTAAAATTGTAAAAACTGAAGTGTTTTCGTTTTTTAAATTCTTTATATAATCCTTGATCACTACTTTTGAGACGGAGGGACTGATATAGGGATTATCCTCCATTACCGCGCTGATGGCGTTAATCAGTTCTTCAAGGTCACAGTCTTTTAACAGATAAGCCGAGGCACCCGCTTTAAACATTTCCGCGATAAACCTCTTATCTGAATGCATGGACAGGGCAATAACTTTAATTGACGCATTTTCTGCCACGATTTTGCGGGTAGCTTCTATGCCGTTTAAATTAGGCATGCCGATATCAATAATCGCCACATCCGGTGACGTTTCCCTGGCCAAATCTACCGCCGCGTGCCCATCCGGCGCTGTTGCTATTACTTCTAATCCAGGTTGGCTATCCAGCATGGAACGGAGACCTTCACAGAATAATTTGTGGTCATCAGCCAGGATAATTTTTATGCTCATAAGCTAACCCCTCCTCTAATCACCATTCTTAAATGGCACCTCAATTGCAACACTGGTGCCAAACCCGGGTCTTGATATTATTTCCAGGCACCCGCCTAAATGCTCCAGCCGCTCTTTTATGCTGAATAGTCCATACCCGGCTGTCTTGCCCGGGCAGGGACCGAATAAGTAGGTCTCAAAGCCAATCCCGTCATCTTTCACTGTTACGCGTACCTTTACACCCAAATCCCTAATTGATATAAAAACTTTTTGGGCGCTGGCGTGTTTAACAATATTGAAAAACAGCTCCCTTACGGAAGCAAAGAGTATAATACGCACCTCCTCTTCCAGTATTGCAGCCTTTAATTCGTTTTTTAAGGTTACCTGTATACCGTTATTATCCAGTACCTGCTCACCCAGCCACTCCACTGCCGCTCCAAAACCCAGGTCATAGAGTATAGGTGGGCTCAGTTCAAAAGTCAGCGACCTGGTTTTCGTTATGACTTCTTCAATAATATCTTTAATCTCATCCAGGTTTTTAAAAACAGCATCCAACGACACAGCACTTTTCAAAGCTCCTAATTTTAACCTGGCCACAGCCAGGGACTGGCCGATATGGTCATGGATGCCCCCGGCGATGCGCCGCCTTTCCCCCTCTTCGACCAGGGCAAGTTTGGCGGCCAGGGATCTAAGCTGGGCCTGATATACTATAATCCTTTCTTCCGCATCTTTACGCGCGGTTATATCCTCAATACTTAAAACCGATCCCTCTACCTGGCCGGACCTGTCAAAGAGGGGCGCCGCATTGATGGAAAGCAGCGTCCTGGTGCCGTCCGGCCACACCAGTGTGTTGATTGCGTCAAAAACCTGCTTGCCGCTGGTGTTAACCTGCCTGTATACCAGTTCCTCATCTGAAATGGGGTTGCCTTTTTCATCGGCGACAAACCAGATGGGCTTTTTATAAATACGGGGGTTTTTGCTCTTTATTCTCAAACCCAGC
>CAZIYV010000189.1:0-2713 GCA_964543575.1 uncultured Pelotomaculum sp. | reverse complement strand
GGCCAATAATTTTGGATGCATTTATCGTGCTGAATCCCTTAAGCAACTACCGCTCAATCAACCGTTCCTCCAGACCAAGCCTTGACTCGTTATGCGGTATGGTGAGTGCCCGACCGACCAACGACCGAGAGCTAAGCAGATTTCAGGCCGGTCGGGCTTTAGCAGCATAGCATACCGGTCAAGGCCGCTTCACTTCGTTGCGCGCCACTAACGTGGTTGACCTTCCAGACTTCGGTTACTGGTACTATGTCGGCAGAAGAGGAGGCAGCCCTCTCTCCCTTCCTCCCTCAAGCTGTGGGGTTTGGCGCTGTTAATATTGTATTTCTGTGCTTTAAGCGATAACTCTCCCCAGTCATATTGAAAAGCTCACTGTTATGGACGAGTCGGTCTAAGATAGCGGTTGCAATGACTGGCTCTCCCAGGAACTCGGGCCACTCGTCGAATCCCTTATTGGAAGTCACAATCACCGAAGTGTTCTGGTATAAATTTGATATCAGTTGAAAGAACAGGTTTGCCTCCTGCCGGGAGATGGGCAGGAAACCGACCTCATCGATAATCAATAGGTTGGCCGACATAATTTGTTTGATGCGACGCTTGCTTTTGGTAGAGAGGGCCTCAGTTTTCAATGTTCTAATAAGTTCGTCCATCGTGATAAAACTGACATGATAGCCAAGCTCTACAGCCTGAATCCCTAAACTGGTTGCAAGATTGGTCTTGCCGACGCCTGGCGGCCCTAAAAACAATATGTTAAAGGCTTTTTCCAGCCAGTGCATGTCCAGTAGTTGCTGGATTTGCCGCCTATTAACGGAAGTCTGAAAACCAAAGTCAAATTCATCTATGGTTTTATGGTAGGGGAAAGCGGCCTGCTTCATCCTTCTGTCACGTGACTTGACATTTCTAGCTGCGGCTTCTTGCTTCAATACCCGGTGTAAAAACTCCAGACAAGAAAGGTTGTCCTTAATCGACGGCTCCAGAAAGTAGTCCAGGTGTTCCCGGATGCTGGTCAGGTGAAGCTCGCTGAGAAGCGCCTTTACCTCATGTATCTGGCTGCTCATATTTTCTCACCCCCGAGGAGACGGGTGTAGGCGGTGATACTTCGCTGTTCGGCTTTCACCTGAAGCACTCCCGGACAGTGTCCCGGCTTTATTAGGCAGGATGTTTGGGCCGGCACTTGCTCTTGGCTCAGGAAATAGGCTGCTGCATCACGGCAGTCGACCGCACTGTAAAGCTTCTGGGCCGAGCAATAGGCGACCGCCTTTTCTACAACGCACACAGGGTATTTCTGTGTCAATTTCTCCATCAGGCCAAATTGATCCCGTACATACCGGCGTTTCTCGTGGCGAATGCCGGCCAGAAACTCGGCTGCCTGTACTGTGGAGCCCAACAAGGTAAAGACCTTATCATAAAGCTCGTCGATCTTTTTTGTGTTGTCCCGGAGGTGGTGGGTATTTTGGATCAGTGCGCCCTTATCCAGGCTGACCCGGTGCTGAGCCATAAGTTTGCCGGTCTCTATATCAAACATGTTTAAAATTTCTGCATCCTCTTTAACTTCAAGTTCCAGGCCAGGCTTATACGTACCGATAGGTACTGTATACCGGTTGCTTTTGTACAAGACGGTGTTGTCTTTACGTACCGATCTTGTTACAATATCCACGGGAATTGTTTTAACCAAGGGTACTGGCCGTAAGTATTGCTTTTCGAGGAGGAATACTTCTGCCGGTACTTTTTTTGTTGTCCCGTGCACTTTGCTGTTTGCGGTTCGCCCAAGCCAGTCTTCGCAACACTGGTTCCAGATTTTTAGGTCGATAAACAGCCGATTGGCAGCAAAATTTCTTTTCAGGTACTTTATGACGGCCTCGATCCGTCCTTTGCTTTGGGGGTCATTTTTCTTACAGAGCCGAACTTTAAACCCGTGCGTTTGCTTGAATTTTTCGAACTCATACGTATAAATGATGTCTCCATAATTCTCGCTGACAGCAACCAGTTTATCCTGGTCAAAAACCAACTCTTCAGGAACACCACCGAGGTAGTCGAAGCAGTGACCGAGCATATGAATGAAAGTGGTGGTGGTTAGCGGCTTGTCCGACCACTCTGCGTATTTATACCGGGAGTGTGAGAGAACACTGCCCATCCCGTATGTTTTAATAAATCCACCGGTGGACTTTCGCACTGTTGTTTCCCCAAAATCTATTTGCATTTGTTTGCCCATTGGCGGGTCTGGAACTGCCTGGTATTGTCGTTCGGATATTGTCTTGAAAATGAGGTGTTGTTTGCGTAACCAGGTGACAAATCGCCTGACTGTACGCTCCCGGAACTGGTCATCCGGGTAGTGATCTTTTAGCCAGTCCATAACCTGGGAGGCGCTCATATCGGGATATTGCCTTAGCCAACCAAGGATGACGCCTTTATAAGGATTTAGCTTCTTGGCTCGGCTACCGCTGTTCTTAATAACTTCGGCAAAGTTGTCCGGGTCCATCTCCCAATACTTTTTGACCGTTTTTACATTGCAACTTGTTTGCCTGGCTACCTGTGCCTTGTTGAACCCCATGCTTTTTAGTTGATGAATTTCGCTGTACATTTTCCACCCCTTCAAATGATCTCCACTCCCTTTCAGTCAGACAGACTAGTATACCATCTGTTGACTTTACAGGTCGTGGGAAATATCATCCGTTTTTATTGGCCGAAATTCATCCCTTTTATTTTACCGTTTACA
>CAZIYV010000188.1:0-2814 GCA_964543575.1 uncultured Pelotomaculum sp. | reverse complement strand
CCGGAAAGCGCACCCGCCAACCGGGTCAAAACACGGCACCCCGAACCGACGGCCACTTTATACGAAACCCATTCAAACGGGACCAGTCCCGAAAACATCGCCGAAATAAACGCGCCGCAGAAAATCCCGGCTACCAGCATCCATTCCCAGTCAATCACGGGGGGGAACTTTTTATAGTAAGCTTTCTGGTTCACTTTGTCACCGGCAAATATTCTTTCTGCCATGCCGGCTGTCCTGGCAAAAGCAGTCGAGCACCCGATAATCCTATCAGACAATAAAAATGCCAGCCAGCTTAATATACCTATGCCAATCCCTACAACATAAGGAGACCAGCGCTCCATGGTCAGCCATTCCATAACCAGCTCACCTTTCCGCTTTTTAAAATTAGCTGATTTACCTAAATTCTTGCTGGCAGATGGGGCGCCGTGCAGACAGGGAAAGCAGCGGAGTAACCGGCGGTACTATAACCGGTCATCCCTCCGGAGACATTATAGATGTTTTTAAATCCCTTTATCTTCAGTATGCTGCTTGCCATCCCGGACCGGATTCCTGTCGTGCAGATTACCGCGATGGGTGTGTTCTTATCGAGTTCTGTATATCTGGTTCTGAGGTCCGGGGCTGGAATGTTTACAGCTCCATTGATATGACCGGCGTTAAATTCATTTACACCCCTCACGTCCAGAATAACGGTATCCTTGCCCGCAGCGCACATCTCATGAAGTTTTTCAACAGAAAGCAGGCAAATATGATCGATGGGCAAACCTCCCTTGGCCCAGGCAAACATACCTCCGCTAAGGAAACCTTTTACCCGGTCAAGTCCGACCCGTCTCAAAGAAACCAGTGCCTCCTGCACCATTTCTTTTGAAGACGCTACAAGCAGAATATCTTTATCGTGAGGCAGAACCCAACCTGCGAAGGTGGACAGTACTGCGCTAAGCTCAATATTACAGGACCCTGGTACGTGCTGCCCGCCGAATGCTTCATAGCTGCGAATATCCAAAACAATAGTATTTTCCCGCTGTGCCATCTGCCAGAACTCTTTCGGTTCCAGCGGCATTAGTCCGGGTAATAATCTAACCAGCTCAGGCCCTTTCCTGTTGATGGCGCTGGACCTTAGAAAATGGTCAGGCGCGGCCGGCATGTTTGTAATCAGTGATTCGATGAATTTCTCCCGATCTTTAATCTGGAGGGCGTAATTATTCCTCTTCTCATACCCCACTGTGCTAGTCCGCTTAGCGCCTATAGCCCTGCCGCACAATGAACCGGCGCCGTGGGCGGGGTAGACTTCGCAGTAGTCCGGGAGCACTGTGATTTTGTGCAAACTGTCATATAATTTAGACGCCAGTTCTTGTGCCAGTCCAGGGAAAAGATCCGGCCGGCCCACGTCCCCCACAAATAATACATCTCCGCAGAAGACCGCGGCGGGATCCTCGCTGCGCGCGCGGTTCGTCACCACATAAGTAATATGCTCGGGAGTATGGCCGGGTGTTTCCAGAACATTAAAAACGACGTCTTCCATCTCAAAAGCATCCCCTTCGGAGAGAGCCCTGTGCGCAAAACTGCATTCCCCTGCTTTAGGTGCGTAAATCACTGCCCCTGTTTTATCCGCCAGGTCCATAAAACCTGAGACAAAATCCGCATGCAGGTGGGTTAAAAGAATATGTGTTATCTTCATGTCCATGGCCTTTGCCGCTTCCAGGTAGATGTCCACGTCGCGGCGGGGATCAATAATCGCGCAGGTGTTTGAGCCTCCCAGGAGGTATGAACTGTGAGCCAGCCCACTGACAAAAAATTGCTGAATAAACATATATACACCCCTTTCTCCTTGTAATTTAATATAATAAAATTATGATTTTCTTAAGTTAACTTTAGAATTTCCTTAAAGTAAACCCCGGCAAAGCCGGGGTTTACAAGGGGGTGTCAGGGGGACGGGTGTCAGGGGGACGGGGTTGTTGACAACTTTTTGGGAGTATATCATTTTAGTTATTGAACTGTTATAGAAGTAACTCGAACTCTAATTTTTTGGGGGCTGCCATACTTCCCAGACATGTCCCGCCAGACTGGCAGAGGGCTTTAAAGTCTGGCCACCCTCTACCCAACCGGACGGCATAACTTCACCAGTCTTACGGTTATGCTGGTAAGCTTTAATCTGCCTTATGAGTTCTGCGGGGTTTCTGCCGACAGGAGGACTGAGCACCTCTGCCGCCTGAATAACTCCATCTGGATCTATCAGGAAGCGTCCTCTAATATTGACCCCGGCATCTTGATCATAAACTCCATACATTTTCCCTATATTCCCTGTTTGGTCTGAGATCATAGGGAACGGGACGCCTCCTTCAACCATCTTTGACAATTCTGTTTCATTCCATATTTTATGTGAGAATACACTGTCAACACTTACAGAAAATACTTCTACGTCTAAAGACTGCAGCGTAGTATAGCCAACGGCTATGTGTGATATTTCGGTTGGTCAGACAAATGTGAAGTCACCTGGATAAAAACACAAAACAACCCACTTGCCCTTGTAATCTTCAAGATTGACTTCCTTAATCGCACCTTTGTGAAAAGCCTTGGCTTTAAAAACAGGCGCCTTCTTGGTTACTAACATAGTATCCGGTACCTCCCCTATAAAAAATTTTTATACTACCCTCATATTCTAATTAAAGATTATTATCATTTCCTTAAATCACATTTAACTTTTCCTTAATTAAGCAGCCGCGCAAAAAATAAACCCCGTACTGTCTGGGGTTATAGGTTGCAGACAAAGTCGTCCATGGTGTTGAAACCGCTTGGCTCCTCTACTTCGCGTCTAGT
>CAZIYV010000187.1:0-3028 GCA_964543575.1 uncultured Pelotomaculum sp. | reverse complement strand
TAACCATATTTGAGTCCCACAGCATGCCTGGCGGCTATACCGCCGGATTTTACAGAAAAGGTTATTATTTTGAGAGCGGCACCCTTTCCTTTGAAGCTTCCGCGTCGGTATTCAAGGCCATGAAAGATATAGGAGTGTTTGAAAAGATAGAATTCGTAAAGCTCAGGATACGGCTCGTTTCCGGGGACTTCGACGGTATTCCTGAGAGTTACGGTGATTATAAAGAAATGATTTACGCCGGTTTCCCATCCGAAAAAGATAAGCTGGATACGGTTTTTTCAGAACTGGACAAAATAGCCGGCCTGATGGAGGACATGGATGAACCAATGCCGGATCTTTACAGCGGGCTTGGCAGGTTGAAAGCAATGCTTCCTTATATCCTGAGCGGCCCGAAGTGGAATAGGATAGCAAAGCAGTTTGGCGATATGACTTCATCGGAGTTCGCCGCCAGATATTTCGAAAAGGACTCCAAGCTGTTCAGGCTGTTCAGCGGATTCGGCTACCCGGATATGTCGGCTGTTTTGGTCGGCACCGGATTAGCGGGGTTGTTTACCGACTTGTGGACTGTGAAAGGCGGCATGCAATCATGGGCTGACGTTCTCGCCGAAAACTTCAGGAAACTGGGCGGAGATTTGAAGCTGAACTCCCATGTCGACAAGATCATCACCAAAAACGGGGCCGCGGCCGGCGTCTCATGCAAGGATACCGTTTATAACGCGGATTACGTCATTTCCGCCGGGGATTATAAGAAAACCTTCCTGAAGCTTTTAGACGATAAAAGCCTCATTCCGCGGGAGCTCCGGGATGATATCGGCGGGGCCGCCGTTTCGGAGGGCTTCTTCACGGTATACCTGGGGTTGAATATGCCCAACGAAGAACTCGTCAAGTATATGAGGGCTCCTGAAGTGTTTCCTTTTAGCTATAAACCCGGTTACGACATTTACAATTCCGAAGACGCGGAGTTCTTCAGCAAGACATCTCCTTCACTATATTCGCTGTCCATGATCAACCCCGGGCATGCTCCCGAAGGGAAATCCTCCTTGATGCTTCAGACCATGGTGCCTTACCGTTGGATGAACAACTGGGGCGGCGGAGATAAAGAAGTATATGGGGAGTTGAAGAAAAAAGCGATGGATGCGATGATCGACAGCGCAGCCAGGCTGATTCCCGGATTGAAGGATTGTATCGAGTACAAAGATGCCGCCACGCCGCTGACTTATGAAAGATACACCCATAATACAGATGGGGCGAGCTCCGCGTGGAGCTGGAACCCCAAAAAGAAGTTCTATCAAAACGCCATCAGCGTGAAAACAGAAACACCGCTGCCAAACCTTTTCATCGGCTCCTGCTGGGCGTCGCAGATCGGCGGTGTGCCCGGCGCCCTCGCGGCAGCTTACCAGTGTGCCAATAAGATCAAGTGATTATTCTGTGCCTGCCGACATTCTTCGACAATATATCCAAAGGAATTTTAAAACCATGGATGGAAAACCTCTTAAAATGACTATTTTTGGAGGTTTTTCTTTTTATGGTAGCCAGACTGGTTAAACAGGATGAAATGATAAAAAAAGAGTTCCAGAAAAAGATCCAGGCCAAAATCGAAGCTGAAAAGGAAGTCTTATCAGAATACAAAAAGCCCGCGTCCTTTTTGGGTTCTCTCAAGGAAGCGATATTTGGCGACCCTGCCGATAAACAGAGAGAAGCCAACCAGCAAAAAGGCAGCGCGGGAGAGGCGCAAGTCGCGGTGAAGCTCAGGGTGAGTCTCTCTGAAGAGTGGGTTCTGATGAATGACGTTATTGTTGAGCCCGAGCCGGAGGTTTACGCCCAGACCGATCATGTTTTAATCGGGCCCTCCGGTGTGTTCATTGTTGAAACCAAGGCCTGGCGGGGTACCTTTAAAGGATACAAGGATCGCTGGAGAAGAAGAGAGGGAAAAGACTGGGTGGCCTGTGACAGCCCGACCAAACAGAACATAAGACATCTGATTCTGATCAGGAAATGGCTGGAGGATACCGGCTTGATCAAAATCGATAAACACCCGGATGAATGGATCAAGGCGGGAGTGGTTTTCACCAAAGCTTCCTGGGTAAACGCCAATGGATGCTGCATGGATATTTTCGACGGCCCGGCCAAGCTGGTGGAGTATATCAGGAAGAATAAAGCGGCCATTTTATCCGCCAACGATATAGACAATATCACCAGGCTGTTTGTTTACCCAAAAGTGGCCAAGGCCTATATCAACAGGGAAGTAAAAGTAATGGATATGGATGAGAAGCCTGAAAAGGTGGCGGAAGCCGGGGGGTTATACCAGACCGCCGATGATAACCAGCCCAGAGTAAGAGAGGACAAAACCAGAAACGGTAGGAAGTTTATCAAGATCACCGGGTCGTACCGGCAGGCCGAAGAAGTAAGGCAGAAATACCTGGATAACGGGATCAAGGTTGGCTTGCTGAATAAAGATAAAACCAACGAGGGTGAGTATTACTTTTTCATAGATGAAGAGCCACCGGATGAGAAAGAACTGGTAAAAAACCGGGTGGATGCGGCAAAAGAAGAGGTTACGGTCAACAAAAGGAAAGACAGGGAACAGCTGATCAAGGAACTGAAGGAATTCCGGCTGATGAAAGCAAGGGAAGAAAAAATCGCCGCTTATATGATTTTTAACAATGAAGAAATGGAAGCCTTGACTGCCGCCTACCCGGTTAATGAGGAAGAGTTGCTGAAGGTGAAGGGGTTTGGGAAGAAAAAGGTTGAGAAGTATGGGGAGGGCGTTTTGAAAATATTTAATACAGGGTAAAACGGACAGCTATAAGTAGAATTTCGCGAACCAGTTCTTCTAACAACCTGAATTCAGTGGGATTAACGAACCTTTTTGGTGCGCGAATCCACAAGTTGAACAAAGCCGCTGTCGCGGCAGTACAATAACAGAAACTGATCGCCCATATCTCCCTATCATGTAAAATGAGAAAAAACATGCTAGTAGTCTGTTAACTCTTAAACTGTGGATAAAGCCGCTTTAATTTGGTTCTTG
>CAZIYV010000186.1:851-3309 GCA_964543575.1 uncultured Pelotomaculum sp. | reverse complement strand
GGTGGTGGGAACCTCGAAAAGGGTAGAGTTCGAAATGGGGAACCTGGCCTTGACAGCCACGGCCGTAGCCTTGCCTGAGTTTTTCCTGTATGTGGCCATGACGGGCTGGCGCCGGAAAGGGTACACGGCCGGCCTGGTGACAGTGTCGCTGGCTGTGCTGATCGCCTCTACAGCCTTCGCTATGCCGCTCTGGTATGCGCTGCAGACGACTCTTTACTGCGCTCTTTACGGCCTCCTGCCCATAGGCTGGATAGGGGTAGCCGCTGTGTTTCTTTACAACATAACCAGTAGAACAGGGCAATTTGAGATAATAAAAGATTCCATTTCTGTTATAACTGAAGACCGACGCCTGCAGGCCCTCTTGATAGCCTCTTCTTTCGGCGCTTTTATTGAAGGGGCGGCCGGCTTTGGAACACCGGTAGCCATTACTTCGGCCATGCTGGTGGGGCTGGGTTTTAACCCAATTTACGCGGCTGGTATTTGTCTGGTCGCCAATACCGCGCCTGTAGCTTTTGGGGGTGTCGGCCTCCCAGTCATCACCGCAGGGGCGGTCAGCGGGCTTGATGCTATGGCCGTCAGCCAGATGGCAGGCCGCCAGTTGTCTGTGATATCGTTAATTGAACCGTTTTTGCTGGTAATGATTATGTCTGGCTGGAAGGGTGTCAGGGAGATCTGGCCTGCCGCACTGGTCAGCGCTTTTTCATACGCGGGCATGCAGTTTTTTTCTTCCAATTACTTAAACCCCATGCTTCCGTCTATTATTTCCTCCCTGTTTTCAATCATCTGCCAGGTAATCTTCCTCAGATTCTGGAAGCCCAAAAAAATTTGGCGTTTTAAAGATGAGCCCGCGTCAACGCCCAGGGTTAGAAGCCACAGCTGGAGAATGGTTTTAAAGGCCTGGTCTCCTTTCATCATACTGACCATTTTGATCACCGAATGGGGTTTGAAGCAGGTAAAACCCATCCTGGATCTGGTTAGTGTCAAAATAGTGTTCAGCGGGCTGCATAATATGATTATCGCGGACGGTAAGCCAGTGGCAGTAGTCTACACTTTAAACTGGCTGTCCGCAGTCGGTACGGCTATTCTAATTGCCGCTGTGGTCAGCGCTGTCCTGCTTAAAGTCAGTCCACTGAAATTTATTCAGATTTTCTTGGATACGATAAAGGCGCTTCGCTTTGCTTTATTGACTATCGCCTGCGTTCTTGGGTTTGCTTATGTAGCTAATTGGTCCGGTATGACTGTAACCCTTGGCAGGGCTTTTACCGTTGCCGGCAAAGCCTTCCCTTTCGTATCAGCTTTCCTGGGCTGGCTGGGTGTGTTTGTCACAGGCAGTGATACCTCTTCTAACGCTCTTTTCTGCAATATGCAGAAAGTGACAGCGGAGTACATGGGTATTAACCCCGTACTCACTGTGGCCACGAACGCCACCGGTGGGGTTGCGGGCAAAATGATTTCTCCCCAGAGCCTCGTAGTCGGGACATCTTCCACGGGATTGGCCGGGCGTGAAGGAGAACTGTTCCGCTTCACCCTGCCATACAGCCTTTTAATTACTTTTCTTGTTGGCTTAATTGCGCTTATTCAGGCCTACATCTTTCCCTGGATGATCCCGGCTGCGGACATAGCTTCCACAACGCCAGCGGTCGCGGCGAACGGTGGCAAAATAATCCTGCTCGTAACCGGCCTGGCTATCTCAGTATTCGGCATATTTGTTTACCGTATTAGAAGTGATAACCGGGAAAAATAGTCAAAGTCAAACTGTACATTCTTTCTTTTCTCAACCGGAACTATTCAATTTAAACCGACATAAAATGAAAAAAATGTTTGTTTAAAATCGGGTGGTATGAAAGGAAGGGAAAAGAATGGCTACAACCTATACAGTGCAGACAGGGGACACTTTGTTTCAGATTGCGCAGCGTTTCGGCACCACTGTGGAAAGAATTGCCCTGGCGAATAATATTACAAACTCGAATTTGATATCTGTCGGCCAGGTGTTAACCATTCCGGAAGATGGCGCAACCGGGGGGAGTGATAACACCTTGGGAATTAATGACACTGTGGGAACAGGAACCCAGACAGGCGGTGGAGCGAACGAAGTAAGCCGCCGGATAGACAGTCTTTTATACACAATTTACACCAATAAGCGCACTTATGCTTTAGGTGAGAATGTAACCATCACCCTGGTTAAGACAAACCGAAGCAACCGCAATATAACCCTCCGCTACAATACGGCACAGCGTTATGATTTTGTGGCGAGACGGCTTGCCACTCAAGAGGAAATCTGGCGCTGGTCGCGCGGCCGGTTCTTTGCCCAGCGGGTTGCCGATATTACTCTGAGACCCGGCCAAAGTCAGGTCTTCCGGGTGACATGGGATCAGCGGAACAATCAGGGCAGGCAGATTGCTGCCGGCAATATAACCATTCAGGGTTTTAATGTTGCCAGAGGCTTGCAGAATCAAGC
>CAZIYV010000186.1:0-841 GCA_964543575.1 uncultured Pelotomaculum sp. | reverse complement strand
TGTATCCACCACCATCAGAGTCCAGGGGGTCGGCCCAACACCTACACCAAGACCTACACCAAGGCCGACAGTTTCTCCCACACCATGTCCGAATATAAATGTCCTGGTAAATCCAGGCTTTGAGAACTGGCCAAACCAGGCTTCGCTGCCCAACGGCTGGACGGGAAGCAACTTATACCGGACCACTATCTCACATCGCGGCAACTATGCCGCTGAATTGGGCACGACCCGTAATCGAACAGCCACTTTATCCCAGAGGGCGGATATAGAGCCAGGCAGGATTTATGATCTGGTTTGGTGGGCCAGGGAGAATGTCCGGGCTGGAGTAGGAAGGTTTGTTCTGTTTGTGGAAATCTTTTATTACAACAGAGCCGGTCAGTTTGTCGGCAGGACTGAACCAAGGTACACGCAGGATAATATTCCAAACAATGCTTATCAGAGATACAGCCTTTCCACGGGGCGTATTCCGGCGGGGGCGAGAACGGCGGAAGTGAGGTTTACTTTCGAACCGTCAAGCAACAACACTAGTTCTGTTAAAATTGACAATGTCGAATTGCGATGCATTCTTTAATCGTGTAAACTCATATATTCTAGCCGGGAGGCGGTACACCAACCGCCTTCTTGCCATTTGGGACGTGGGACATGTGACGTGAGACGTGGGGATATCCTGTATTCCTTTGAGGTCTTTGGAGCATCTAACCTTTCATACATGTCTACGCCTTACGGCGTATAGCTTGGGACAAATTTTTGAGACAGGAGAACCGTCCCCTTGTCTCACCCTCTCTTGTCTCCCCTCTTTTAGTGCCAAATATTTCCTGGCAAAGCAAGAACCGTCCCCATT
>CAZIYV010000185.1:0-3405 GCA_964543575.1 uncultured Pelotomaculum sp. | reverse complement strand
CATGATTGAATATTGGGATTTCCAACCGCCTTTAGAGGCAGTTTACTGGTCAACACCCGGGCTGCCGCCGGTCATTGGGCTGAACAGGACCCTGGCTAAAAGCCGGCCGCATTTACGGAGTGTTCTGGCTGAGGAATTAGGACATCATTTCACTACGGTAGGAGACAGGATTCCAAAGACATATTTTAACCGCCGGCAGCTTTTGGAAATTAGCCGGGCTGAATACCGGGCCATGAAGTGGGCAGCCCTTTTCCTCATTCCAAAAATACCTTTGTTAAGCGCTGTACATAATGGGACAAAAGAGAAATGGGAATTAGCTGATCATTTTGATGTCACCGAGCAGGTGGTTGAATTTCGCCTGAAACTGACAGATGCCAGAGCCTACAGTACAAAAAAGTTAAAAAGATTCTTTCGAAATATCATTACCTGACCAGCGATTGCCAAACAATATTTAATCTGGAGGTGCACCAAATGCCAGGCCACCTGGAAAAGCGCGGCAAAAACTCATGGAACATTATCATCGAGACTGGCCGTGACCCTTCAACTGGTAAAAGAAAGCGGCTTAAAAAAATTTTTCATGGCAGAAGTAAAGATGCCGAGAAAGAAATGACCCGGCTGTTGATCCAAATTGAGCAAGGATTGTATGTTGAGCCGGCAAAAATGTCTTTTGGAGAGTACCTTCATAATTGGCTCGCGGATGCTAAAAACAAAGTGGCTCCGAAAACGTACCTCCGGTATAAAGAAATCGTAACGAATAAAATTATTCAGGAGCTGGGGCAAATAAATATCGAGAAGCTAAAGCCCATGCACCTGCAAACCTATTATAATAAAATGATTGAAAGCGGCAGGATGGACGGTGCCGGCGGCCTCTCACCGACCACAGTCCTCCAGCACCACCGCATTATCCATAAAGCCCTGGAGATGGCCGTAAAGCTGCAGATTCTCTACCGGAACGTTGCTGACGCAGTGGATCCTCCGAAAAAGGTCAAGCAAGAAATCAGGCCGTTGACACCAGAACAAGCCCGGGTAATGCTCGAAGCAGCCGAGAAAACTATGTTTCTGCCTCAGATTGCAATCGCAGTCCTGACAGGTATGAGGCGAGGGGAAATATACGGCCTGCGCTGGTGTGATATAAACTTTGAAGAGGGAACCATCACGGTCAACCGGTCCGCACAGTATACCAAAGAAAAAGGCATCTTCTATAAGGAGCCCAAAACCAGCCGCAGCCGGCGCACAATCGATGTTTCCCAATATATTTTGGACGCACTTAAAGCAGTTAAGGTTAAACAAAATAAGGACCGCCTGTCCCGCGGCGAGAAATATCATAACAGCGAAGACCTGGTATTTACCCAGCCAGACGGCAGGTCTCAGCACCCGGACAGCATAACTTCCTGGTTCCCGGGGTTTCTGGGGAAAATCCTTATACACAGCGCGTGTAATAAGCGCCTTGAGAAGATTGATTACTGCCCCTACTGTGACAAAAAAGTATCCCCTGATGACGTGACGACACTCCGGCGAATAAACTTTCATGCTCTACGGCACACCCACGCCAGCCTGCTGCTTAAAAGCGGTGAATCCCTTAAACTAATTTGTGATAGATTAGGACACGGCAGCATTGGGATTACAGCGGACACCTATACCCACCTGGCCAAAGGAATGCAGAAAAAGGCTGCGGATAAGCTTGAGGAAAGAATTTTTAGAGACACTGGTGACGACTTTGGGCACCAAATGGGCACCAAAAGTGAAAAATCGCCTTCGGGATAAACCCCGGAGGCGTTGATATTACTGGCATCCCAGGTAGGATTCGAACCTACGGCCTACGGATTAGAAGTCCGTTGCTCTATCCAGCTGAGCTACTGGGACAAATATGGAGCGGGTGAAGGGAATCGAACCCTCGTAATCGGCTTGGAAGGCCGACGCTCTACCATTGAGCTACACCCGCTTAAAAATTATCTTTTTTGAAGCAATTAATATTATAACCAAAAAGGAGAGCGGAGTCAAAGTTATTTTAGCCCAATTATTGCTAAACCCGGTGGATAGAAGCTTCTATGCCATCCTCACTTATTTCCAGGACCCCATAGCTGGGCCTTTGCTGGTCACGTGGTTTGCCGATACTGCCGGGATTAAAAAACAGCACACCGTCAGCTTTAATGACTTCAGCCTTATGAGTGTGGCCGAAAACCACGGCTTCCGCCCCTGTCTCTATGGCGCGTTTAAGTATATTGTCATGCCAGTGCTTGCTCCAGCCTATATGTCCGTGGGTAAGCAGGATGCGGCGGCCGGCCAGATCGATCAATTCCTCCTCAGGCCCCCCGCTTATTTTGTCACAGTTGCCAAGCACCGCCTTGACCGGCAGTCCGGTCTCTTCAGCCAGGGCGACAGCATCCCGGTAGAGGTCGCCGGCATGCAGCACCAGGTCCACCTGGCCGGTTTCTTTAAGCGCCTTGACGGCAAATTCCAGTCGACCGTGACTGTCGCTGAACACTACTACACGCAAGGGCTTCACTCTTCAAAGTCCTCCATCATTTTTTTCAAATCGGACAGGATGTCCAACACCCCCGCAAACGCTCTGGCCCGGTGGCTGATTTTATTTTTTGTCTCCAGATCGAGCTCCGCAAAGGTTTTATCATATTCCGGCAGGTAAAAAAGGGGATCGTAGCCAAACCCGCCATCACCACGCGGCTCTTCTGCGATAATGCCGGCACAGGTCCCCTCCGCAATATAAACAAAGCAATCGATATCAGCTACCGCTACTACACACTTAAAGCGGGCTGTGCGCTGTTCCACCGGGACACCGGCTAAAAGCTCCAGCAGCTTCTTGTTGTTAGCGCTGTCATCCTTTTCCTCACCGGCAAAGCGGGCTGAATAAACACCCGGCAGCCCCTCCAGACAATCAACCTCCAGGCCTGAATCATCCGCCAGCGTGATCAATCCTGTTTGCATGCATACTTCAGTCGCTTTGATGACTGCGTTTTCCTTGAATGTTTCCCCGTTTTCCACTATCTCTTCTATTTCGGGAAAGTCAGCCAGGGATAAGACCTCAATATCCTGCTCGGCCAGCAATTTGGTCAGCTCCTTGACTTTGCCCTCGTTTTTTGTTGCCAGAACCAGCTTCACGCCGATCACCCCCCAATAAATGACACAATCTCACCCAGCGCTTCTTTTTGACAGTATATCAGCCGGTTGATACCCTGCGCCGCCAGGTCAATCATCATATTCATTTCCTGCCTGGTAAAGGAAGCTTCCTCGCCTGTGCCCTGCACTTCGACAAACCTGCCGGAGCCGGTCATTACAATGTTCATGTCCACTTCGGCGGCGGAATCCTCAAGATAGCACAGGTCCAGCATCAGTCCTCCCTTGAGCCTGCCCACCCTGGTAGCAGCAACAAAATCGGTAACCGGTATA
>CAZIYV010000184.1:0-3525 GCA_964543575.1 uncultured Pelotomaculum sp. | reverse complement strand
TATTGTACGGATAAATCCGCACCATTTTATTAGCCGGAAGTCGGACACCGGACACCGGACATAAGCTATTTTAGCACTAAGTCGCAAGACATTCCAGTCATATAACACGGGCTTTGGTCTTAAGCATGTCCTGGATATTATTTACAGTTTGAACCCAAGGAACTTTTGCACTAAGTTGCGCGTCATATGGTGAAAAATGTAGGTTCGGATTTATCCGAACACTTTGTGCGAATGAATTCGCACCTACATCTTATCACGTCCCACGACCCACATCCCACTACTATTCAGCCCTGGCCAGTACTCTTCCAATGGCCTGCAGGATGCGGTCCTGTTGAAAAGGTTTTACAATAAAGTCCTTGGCGCCGGCCTGAATGGCCTCCATCACCATAGCCTGCTGACCCATAGCGCTGCACATAATTATATTGGCGTTAGGATCAAAACCCCTGATGGCTTTTACCCCATCAATGCCATTCATTTCTGGCATAGTGATATCCATGGTGACCAGGTCCGGTTTCAGTTTCTTGTACAATTCCACTGCAACCTGACCGTTCTCAGCTTCCCCGACAATTTCGTAGCCATTTTTGGATAGAATGTTTTTGATCATCATCCTCATAAAAGCTGCGTCATCCACGACTAGAATACTTTTAGCCAAACTAAATCTACCTCCTGTATTCTCCTTAACATCCCTAAGCCATACCCAGGGCAGCGAAAAGGCTGCTCAGGGCTCCGGTTTCAGGCAGCAGGAAAAAGTGCCCTTTAATGCGGTCATTATTTTGAAAAAACAGTGTTTCAATCACAAGAATTTGGTCATCCCAGTGGCCGCTGGCCACCAGGGAAGTGCTCAGGATTGCTCCCAGCATGTCAAAAGCAAACATCGGCACAGTTGTGGTCAAGTTTAGACCAGTCATACCCCCTATGGCATTGATAAAAGAACCGGTTAAAACATTTCCGATCTCAGAGACAGCCGACTGTCCCATTTCGTCGAGTTCAGTGGTGGCGCCGAGTTCGTTGCCGAGCAGCATATCTACCAGATCATAAGTGCTCTGCTCGGTAAACATAAACATAACCGTGCCGGGAACATCACCTTCCAGGCTTAAATCTACACAGGACACTGCTTCTTCAAGTCCGCCCACCAGTGTGAACACCTGATCAAAATCAAGAAAACAGGCTTTGGGCACGGCGATATCAATCTTCCTCTGGAGCAATTCGGCCAGAGCGGTTGCAGCGTTGCCAAGCCCAATGTTGCAAATCTCCCGGAGAGCATCCATATGCATATCTGATATAAACTCGCTATCCGCCATATCAATCCCTTCCCGACATTTAGTATTTCTTGCGGTAAAAGCAAGAGACAAGTTTTTCAAATCCATAAGCCCGGTAATTAAAAATCATTTCACTCGCGCCAATAAAAAGCACACCTCCCGGGTTTAATGCCCTGTAAATATTCATGTACAACTTCTCCTGCGCCACCCTGTTAAAATAGATTGCCACGTTGCGGCAGGCAATCAGGTCGTACCCTTGGTCATAAGGAGACAACAACAGGTCGTGCTGGCGGAAAAGAACCTTCTTTTTAATTCTGTCATTTAAATAATAATTATCGCTTTCCCGCGTAAAATATTTGAGCAGGCGCGAACCACTGACATTTCTAATCTGGTCCGGGGAAAAACATCCTTCCAGCGCTAGATTGAGGACATTATGATCAAGGTCGCTTCCTTCGATATAATGATTTTCTCCGCTAGTAATCTCATCCAGCATAATGGCGAAAGAGTACGGCTCTGCCCCATTGGAGCAAGCCGCGCTCCATATTTTCAGATTATTTCCGCCGGTTAACAGAACAGGCAGAACATTATTTTCAAGATAATCAAAAAAGGATTTATCCCTGAAAAACTCGGAAACATTAATAGTCAGGGTATCAAGGAATTCTTTGTACGCACCGCGATCAGCAGCCAGAAGTTTGAAAAAACCGGCGTAATCACCGAGGCTGACCCTGCGTTTTGCCATCAGGTTGTCAAGCCGCCGCCTTAACTGGTTCTCCTTATAAGAACCCAAATCCAGCTCGAAATTGCCGCGAACGCTGTCCTTAAAAACTGTGAATTCCATTAAATCACCTTTAGCTGAGATCCCACCGTACGGATTAGAACCTGCCCGCTTACAGTATCCAGGATCATAGTCCTGCCCCGGTTGCCTCCCACTTCTTCAGCCAGCACCTTAATGCCCATGCGCTTTAAAGTACTGCGGGCGTTAGTTATATTGCGCTCACCGATATTGAGCATGAACTTTTCGTTGGCGCCTGAAAACATCTGCGCCCCTCCGACCATTTTCGCCTGAAGGTAGTTGACTTTACCCCCTTTGCGCCTTATTTCCGTCACAAGCAGGGGGATGCCCAGGTCAGCAAATTTTGCTGGTTTAGTTACATTATCAAACATAGTGCTGTCAGGAAGCATTATATGTAAAAGCCCACCGACCTTGTTTACCGGATCGTACAGGGCAACTCCAACACATGAACCGAGTCCCATGGTGACTAACCGGTGCGGCTGACCTGAAACCTTCATCTCGGCAATACCCACATGGATTTCGGTAACGGGTGAAACCTGCCTTGAGGCTGCCGCCCGCCCCGGTAAATCCTGCATTCAAATCACCTTACTTCCGCATATTGTTGGCTAACCCCCACATTTCATCCGCGGTGCGGATGATACGGGCGCTAAAGCCATAAGCGCGCTGTGTTTCAATTAAATTGGCTGTTTCTTCCAGCAAATCAACATTGGAAGTCTCCAGACAGCCCTGATTTACTGTGCCAAAATTATCACTTCCGGGCACACCCGCCTGTGCTTCGCCCGAGATCAACGAGTAAAGGTTTTCTCCCTCTGGCTTAAGACCAGCCATACTGGTAAATTTATAAAGCTGGATTTGCCCGGCTTCAGAAGTACTTCCCACTTCGCCTGTAAGTACTGTTCCGTTTTGTGTTATCACTATCCTGCCGGAGTCAGGCGGCAGTTGTACCCCTTCCAGGGCAAAGCCTGAAGGTGTAACCAGACTGCCTTCCTGGCTTTGTATAAAGTACCCGTCACGCGTGTATCGCTCTTCGCCTCCCGGTAGAACCACCTTGAAAAAGCCTTCGCCGTTAACAGCCAGATCAAGCGGCCGGTTAGTACTGATGACATCACCGGGCTTAAAACTTTTAACAACCGCGGCGAGTTTGATACCGCCACCCACTTTTAAATCTGCCTGTTGCTGTGGATCATTGGACATCGGGATGCCGTAATTATTCATTTCCTGGCTGGCTATCTCAGAAAAAATAGCGGTGTCCTTTTTATAGGCGGTAGTGTTTACGTTAGCCACGTTGCCGCCGATAATGTCAATTTTTGTCATTTGGGCGTTTATAGCACTTGCCGCAGAATTAAGAGCCCTGATCATATCTATCACCTCATTATAAACAGAATTCAGAATTCGGAAGGGTTGCGCAGAATAATACCAAGAATCTAGATATTTATTTATTCTGACTCCTGACTTCTGTATTCTTAAAGAACT
>CAZIYV010000183.1:0-3982 GCA_964543575.1 uncultured Pelotomaculum sp. | reverse complement strand
TCCAACATGGCCATTTTCCCGCCTATGGTTGGCTCCCTTTCTACCAGGATGACCTGGTGTCCCGCGTCGGCAATATCTATGGCAACCTGCATACCGGCGATACCGCCGCCGATAACAAGCGCCTTTTTGGTGACCGGGATATACGATTCAAACAGCGGCTCCACCTTGGAAACCTTTGCCAGAGCTCTTTTGATAAGGGCGATTGCTTTCCTTGTGGCGCCTTCTTTATCATCAGAGTGAACCCAGGTGCACTGTTCGCGTATATTGGCCATCTCAAACATATAAGGGTTCAGTCCGGCCTTGGCGATTGTTTTGCGGAAGGTCGGTTCATGCAGCCTTGGTGTACATGAGGCTACGACCACCCTGTCCAGGTTGTGTTCCTTGATAGCTTTAACTATTGTATCCTGGCCCGGCTCCGAACACATATACTTGTAATCAGTGGCAAAAACGACTCCTGGAAATTTACCCGCTTCCTGGACTACGGCGGGAACATCTATTACTCCGCCGATGTTAGAGCCGCACCAGCAAACGAAAAGACCAATCCTTTTCATATTCCATCGCTCCCGTAAGGAATTAATTAACCAACCAGGCTCAATACTTTCTGGGTATCGGTAAAGTGCGTCTTAAGCCCAAGTTCGTCGGGACTTATCCCCATTGCCAAACCTAAGAGCTCGGTAAAATAAAATACCGGCAATTCATAGGTGGTGCCCAATTGTTTATTTACACTCTTCTGGTGCCAGTCAAGATTGAGGTGGCAGAACGGGCAGGCCACAACCACACAGTCAGCGCCGCTCTCTACCGCAGCTTTAAGGATCCTGTTAATCATCTTTACAGCAATCCCCAGATTGGAAACACCCAGGGACGCCCCGCAGCACTCGGTCTTATGTGCCCAGTCCAGCGCCTGTGCTCCGGCCAGCTTCATCATATTATCCATAAACATTGGGTTTTCCGGATCGTCAAAGCCGGTTATCTCGGGCGGTCTGACCAGCAAACAGCCGTAATAGGCGGCCACCTTCAGCTCACTCAGCGGCTTGACCACCTTGGACTTGATCAGCTCTGGATCTACTGTTCCTATAGCCTCAACTAGAGATTTGACCTTAAGGGTTCCCTTATACTCTTTCCCCGTTACCTTGTTTACTTTTTCTCTAATTTCCTGGTTTTCAGTCATTCTTTTATTGGCGTGCGCCAGCTGCTGGTAGCAGGCCGCGCATCCTGTCGTCACTTCACCAATGCCCATGCCTTCGGCTATGGCCAGGTTGCGCGCCGGCAGGGCGACATTCAAAAGGTGGCTTTTACCGTGTGCCGCTGTGGCGCCGCAACAGCTCCAGTCTGGTATTTCAACCAGTTCCATGCCTAGCTTTTTAGCAACCGCGTGGGTTGAAGACTCATACTCCTTACCGGTGCCGTGGTAACTACATCCCGGATAGTAAGCGTACCTCATTTCACCCCACCTTCCATCTTGCGGACTTCTGAAAAGATTCGGGCAACTTCAGCCGCGCCAACAACCTTGGACGGCGACAGCTTGAGTTTGCCTTTCTGGAACATGGGCAGTCCCATGTCCGCGCCATTGAAAAGTTTTCCGCTTTTTAAATTGTTTTGAAGTACTAAACCGATCTCATAGGTTCGCCCGTATTTTTCAACGGTACCCAGCAAGGCATTGTACATTACCTCTACGTATTTAGCTTTCCCTGCCGGCGCCGTGCCGCTTCTTCCCGCCATGATCCTAAGGGTTTCCATTACGTGCGCAATTTCCACATTGCACGGGCAGCGGGTAGAACAGGTGGAACACGAGGCGCAGATCCAAATAGTATCACTTTTCAGCAGTTCTTCTTTCATGCCAAGCTGTACCATGCGGATAACCTGGTTGGGAGTGTAATCCATGGCAAACGCCACCGGACAGCCGGCGGTACACTTGCCGCACTGGTAACACTTCTGCACGGGTTGTCCGCTCTCAATGCCTATCTCTTCGATAAAATGTGCATTTTTAGCAATTGACTGATTAATGTTTATTGACTCCATAACAGACCCCTCTTTGCAGAAAAATCTTGATCGAAAGGGCAATACATCACAAACTACCTCCTAGCGCCGTCAAACTATATAGAGAAAATATTTTGTTACGTTATATTATTCACCTGCCATTTACCCTAAACCATAATTATAAACAAGTCAATTCAACATTCACAAAGCAAATAATTGATAGGGAAAGGTTGTACGTAAAGCTATTAAAAAAAATCTTGACCTTTGCTTAAATGCAAAAATGTCAAAAGCCTGTTGATATTATAGAATATTTGGACAGTTGTGTCCATAGAGTATCCCTAAACACACTATCGATGTTGGGATATAATATAATATATGGATATATATGACTCATAGGTTATGCCTTAAATCGTTACAATTATACTGCTCATCTATATAAATGTAAATTATTTTAGCCTACAAAAATATTTCATTTTTTTATACTTAATGTCAAAAAGGCAGACGTCGACGCCTGCCCGGTAAGTATTACTTCCAAATTTTCTTCAGCCATGTTCTAAAGAATGACGGAAGTCTCACAAAGTATACGCGCAAAACTAATCACTTCCCTTCATTAGATTAGCTGTTAATATATTATTTCAAACCTGGTCTGAATGTGCTATGTTTTTTGAAATAATTTATTTTTCTGCTCCAAGCCAGGCATGTACCTTTTTTGAGATTAAATCAACGCTGCCCCTGAAGTGGCTTTTTAAAGGAAGTGAAATCAAAAACTGCCTGCCGTAACTTCTGTCCAGGATGCGCCTGTCAAGGATCACCACACAGCCACGGTCCCTGCTGCTGCGAATCAGCCTGCCAAAGCCCTGCTTCAGGCGGATAACAGCCTGTGGCACACTTAATGACCTGAAACCATCTTTTTCTCGCCTCGCCAGATCTTCCAGACGTGCTTCCACAACCGGCACGGCAGGTGACATAAAAGGCAGTTTAACGATAACCACACAGGTCAGCGCGTCACCGGGCACATCTACTCCTTCCCAAAAGCTTGACGCTCCAAATAGAACTGTTCTTCCATCTTTTTTAAACTCCTCCAAAAGCCTCGTCCTGCTGCCGTCAATACCGTGGCCCAGCAGGCAAAGATCGATGCTTTCCAGCCCTGGTTTCAGGCGACGGTAAATCTCACGCAAAGTCCGGTGAGAGGTAAAAAGAACAAGAGTCCTTCCTCCGGCTGTTTCAAGCAGCTTATAAAGGGCATGTTCAAGTTTCTCGAAATAAACATTTTCATCTACGCTTCCCTGAACCGGCAGGTCACGGCTGATGCAAAGCAGGGCTTGTTGATCGTAAACAAAAGGAGAATCGAAAAGAGCTTTAATTAACCTGTCTTCCGGAATGTAATCGAGGCCGTTGCGTTCCATGAAGTGAAGGAAATTTCCACTTACCGCCAGTGTAGCCGAGGTCAGAATCACCGTTTTTTTGTTTTTAAACAGGCGTTCATATAAGATGGCGCCGGCGTTTATCGGAGCAGCAATCAGGGTAGAACTCCTGTTTTGAGTCCTAGGGGAATGTTCAAGCTCCGCCCAGTAAACAAAATCAGAGTCCCCGCTTGCTAAAATGAATTGAAAATCACCAGCTAATACCTCACCGCCCAAACTGATTTGAGCGGCATCACGCGCTCCGCCCACCCAGGCTTCTTCTGACAAAGACCATACTTCCATGATATTGGCGCATGATTTTATATCATCTATAAACTGTCGTAATATCATTACACATTTTTCACCGGACTCAAGAAGGTCGCTATAGTCCGGTTCCAGACGGGATAATCTCAAAGAAAACCGGCTGTATTCTTTTTCAGCAACTGATAAGCTTTCTACGGCAGCATCCCATAAAAGCATAAAAAAAAGCCGTACGGCCTCAACCGCTTCCAATCTGGTTTCCTGTGCCTGTCTTAACGCCTGCACCCATTTGAGTCCGTCGGCGGGCGAGGCCGCGCAGAATCCTCCGCAGTGACTTGGTG
>CAZIYV010000182.1:0-4078 GCA_964543575.1 uncultured Pelotomaculum sp. | reverse complement strand
GCAGGGTGTAACTGAGTCAGTTAAAAGTGTCCGGGATGGTCTGGACCGTATCGTGGACGACGTTGTTGACCGGATCCTTAATCCCCGGCGGTGGGAAGAAGAAGTAGATTGAGGGGTGGAAGAATGAATTTCCGGGCAGACGACGGTACAAACGAGGCAGCGGACCAGGACGCGCCTACGATGAAGGCATTGGCACACCTGCTGGTGAAGGCTGAACTGGAAAGAATGGGACTGGAAAATGAATTGCGAATTGCAGTTCGAGAGATTGTACAAGTGACCGTGCAGGACGCTGTACACGTCGTGCTGAACGAAATGTCCAGTGGTAAAGCCAAGTCTGATTTGACGGTGCTGCAGAGTGACATAGTGGTAGCTTTAAACCAGGCATCTCCGGTAGTGCTGGAACCCGTGGATGATGCACTACTTGCTGAAATTTTGAAGACCCCGGATCAACAGGAGCAACTGTACCGGCAGCAGGCTCAACCGGCTGCACTTGAGCCCGCCGGTCTGTATATTTACGGTATAGCTGCGGAAAAACCAGGAATTGAACTGGGGATTAACGGTATTGCCGGATGCCAGGTTTATTCTCTTACCGCTGCAGGCTTATGTGCTGTAGTACATGACTGTGCTGCCGAACCCTACCGGCCGGATAACGATGAACAGGCCAAAGAATGGATATTTGACCATCAGGATGTATTGGATCGGGCCAAAGAAAAGCTGGATACAATCTTACCCTTTGGTTTCAATACCATAATTCACGCTGCGGACAGCCCTCCACAAGAGGTGTTGCAGGAATGGCTGTCACAGGAAAGCAAGCAACTGCAATCGCTGCTTGAGCGCCTGAGAGATAATGAAGAATATGCAGTTAAAATCCTGGCGCCTGAAGAAGCTTTAAAACAGGCAGCCTTGCAGGAAGACACCCACCTGCAAGAACTGCAACGGGAACTGGAGGGCAAGCCGGAAGGAGCACGCTACCTTTATCGGGAAAAGCTGGAACATGCGGTTAAGGAAGCCCTGGAAGATGTAGTGGAGGTAAACTTCAGAAAAGTTTATCAGGCGCTGCGTCCTTTATGCTCAGATATTCAGGTAGAAAAAACAAAAAAAGGATCGCCCGGAGCACGCATGGTCGCCAACCTTTCCTGCTTGGTAAAGAAAAACCGGTTGCCGGAATTAGGTGAAACGCTGGAAATAATTCAACGGCATGATGGTTTTACTGTGGATTTTACCGGTCCCTGGCCACCTTACAGCTTTGTCGGCCAACTTGCTATGCCAACATAATTACATGCGATTGAAATTTCACCCACATTAAGTTAGCTGAGCAATATAATGTGGTTACACATTTTTTTTGTTGTTGTTAATCTGCAATCAAAAATCATTGCTGGTTCATTTGAAAGGCAGAAGATATGGTGATCAAGAGCAAACAATTATATCCTTTGCAACGCCGGGAAGCAACGCTCAACGATCTACTCGACCGTCTTTTAACTAAAGGGTTGATGTTAAACAGCGACGTGGTGGTTACTGTGTCCGACATTCCACTGCTTGGACTAAATTTACGCCTGGCCTTGGGCGGCATGTCAACCATGCTGCGATACGGTTTTATGACGAACTGGGATGAGGCCATCCGCTCCGTAGCTAAAAAAAAGCGGGTCGAGGCAGGTCCACGCCTGGAAGATGGAGAGCAGATGCTCCTTTCCCTGTTTGGTTCCTGCTGGTACAGCAAAGGTATTTACTCTGCATGGCGGCCGGGACTTATTTGCCTGACCAATCGCCGCCTGCTTCTCTACCAGCAGGAACCCTCAGAAACGCTGCTGGATATCAATTTATGGCTGATCAGCGGAATCGATACCCGGCGGGTAGCACACTTCAGCGACCAGAACAGGCAGGAGGTTTGGCTCACCATGACTTCTGGCGATGTGGTGCGGCTGCATTGCACAGACAGTGAGCACTTATTGGACACCCTGAAAAAAGCACAAGCCCTGGCCGGACCCAAAAACGTTAACCTGCCGGATCCGGATATAGGCGAGACGATCTGGTGCCTTACGCCGGACGGTACGGTCAAGTTTGCCTGGCAGCCCGGCGCCTTTAGCGTGCAGGATGGCGGTCTATGCTGGCTGGGACACTCCGGACAAAGTCTGTCGTTCCGGGTGGTCGCCACCGATGTGCTGGCAGTGGAGTTTATCGCAGAAGATATTATGAGCGGCCCAGACGGCAGAGTGGTATTGGAAATGCATTACCTGGGCCGTGCTAACCCGGAAAAAGCTTACTTTGCCGGTGATATGGACGCTTTGCGTCCATGGGTCCTTCTGCTCAGGGAGGCCCGCCGCGACGTTCTGGAAACCTGTCCGGCATGCGGGGCGCCCGCTCCCACAGTCCGGTTGCTTAATAAGGGCTGTGCCGCTTGCGGTTGGCTCAGCGCCCGGTTAAAGCGGCTCTTACCTTAGACTCTTTCGGACCAAGCTTGGAAAAATCTCCTACTGGCAGATTCAGTGCGCCTCCGAAACCAACAAGCCAAATAATTATATTGATGTTGAGAAATTGTGCTGAAGAACCACTCGCTATTATTTTAATAGATATAAATTAAATATTTTGTTTCAAACTGCACCGCTTGTTTATTTGGTTTCCACCAAAAATAGGAGGTGTTTTTTTTCGTTCTTTCCAAATTGCCTCTATAAAGAGATTGTTGTACTTACTGTTTAAATTACTTATAATTTAAAGAGTGTATCGCGGCGCTGTTCGATTCTATCGAACATTATGAAAAGGGATATGAAAAAACATGTCGAAGTGCTTGGAAGTGAAAAAACTAAAACGCATCAGCATATTTGCAGGTAGTTTTGGCAGCGGCAAAACAGAAATAGCGCTGAATTACGCCGCCAAAATCCATGAGACAGGCGAAAAGGTTGCGGTAGTAGATTTAGACCTGATTAATCCTTACTTTAGAACCAGGCTGGTCAAAAAAAGCTTTGAGGATAAAGGGATTAAAGTTGTCAGTCCTGAGGGGAAACTGGCCAATGCCGACGTTCCGGCGCTTTCGCCGGCCATATACGGTGTGTTGGAAGGCAAAAACATTTATGGTGTTTTTGACGTGGGCGGCGGCGACATAGGTTCGGTTGTACTGGGCCGCTTTACAGACCATCTGCCCGATGGGACATATAGTCTTTTTTTAGTGGTGAATACCTGCCGGCCTTTTACCAGGGACACAGATGGGATAATAAACGTTTTACGCGAAATAGAAAAAACCTGCAGGCTAAAGTTTACCGCCATAGTCAGTAATACCAACCTTGGTCCCGGTACAGACACGGCAACGGTGCTGGAAGGTTACCGGATCACCTCGGGGGCGGCTCGAATCTTAAATCTGCCGGTTGCTTTTGTGTGTGTTCTGGAAAACCTGGTTGGTTCACTAAAGGGAATAGACGTACCGGTGCTGCCGCTCACCATGTTCATGAAAGTGCCCTGGTTAATATAAGTTTTCTATAGTTCAGCATTTTACTTTTTGATCAAGGTATAGGTGGGGATTATATTTGATTAAAATCACATTCCGGGAAGAGCGCTGTAAAGGCTGCCAGCTTTGTACAACTGTTTGCCCCAAGGGGATAGTCGCTATGGCCGGCCGTACCAATGAAATGGGATATCATCCGGCCACGGTAACCCAGCAGGAAAAATGTACAGGCTGCGCTCTTTGTGCCTTGATGTGCCCTGACCTGGTCATTGAAGTGGAGAGAGAGGAGAAGGCGGTTTGAGCAGAATTTTAATGAAAGGAAATGAAGCTATCGGAGAAGGCGCAGTGCGTGCAGGCTGCAGGTACTTTTTCGGTTATCCCATAACTCCGCAGAGCGAGCTAACTCACTTTCTGGCCAAGAGACTGCCGGAAGTGGGTGGGCTATATTTACAAGCGGAAAGTGAAGTGGCGTCCATCAACATGGTTTACGGCGCTTCCTCTGCGGGAGCAAGGGTCATGACATCTTCATCAGGTCCCGGCATCAGCCTCATGCAGGAAGGCCTGTCTTATCTGGCGGGAGCGGAACTGCCAAGTGTGATTGTAAATTTGATGCGTGGGGGTCCGGGACTGGGGAATATCGCCCCG
>CAZIYV010000181.1:0-4461 GCA_964543575.1 uncultured Pelotomaculum sp. | reverse complement strand
AAACGCTTCCGGCGATTCAGAATTGGTGGTTTCGGGGTCACTGACAAGGGCGCGGCAGCGGTCTGAAGAAACTACCATCGTATCCCTGAAGTAACGGGCGGCAAAGCTTGACTTGCCGCAGCCCGGTACGCCGCACAAAACTAAAAGAGTGGTCCTGGGTAAAGATATTCCAGCCATCCCAGCTGTCTCCGTCTGTTTAATATTTTGCTTTAAGTTTAGCCTTAAAGTCCGCCATTTATGCCGTAGATTGCAGAATTGGACAATCGTTTTTTGTTCAATTCTTTTTTACATAAAATTTTTTCACATGACAATATGTTACATTTTTCCCGAAGGTTATTAATCAATAATTGTTGAAGATCGGATGAGATTATACAACGAGGGCATGCATTTAAATGAATCCTTTTCCTAAATGGCATGCCATCCGTTCCAGATACGCGCTCCTGGCCGCGGTGACACTGATTATAGTACTCTGCTTCGGCTGGTCAGCTTCCCGCTACCTGGTAAACAGCGCCAGGGATAAACTGCAGAGCGAGAGCAATAGCCAGGCAGGCGCTCTAGCCGGTCACCTGCTTGACGAATTAGAAGAGACTGAACACTCGGCAATGGTTATGGCGGGAACCCCCTGGGTAGCAATGCCAGTCCCAGCGTAATGGGCATCTCTACGTTCACTGAAGGGCGCTTCATTGACGTGAACGAACGTTTTTTACACGTTATGGGTTACTGCCGTGAAGAACTCATAGGACGAACATCTATCGGCATAAGTATTTGGGTTAATCCGGAGCGCGCTGAAATGATAAAAATACTTCACGACAAGGGAATGATTAACAACCTGGAGTGCATATTCCGTAAAAAGTCTGGTGAAGTGTACACAGGGTTGTATTCCGCTGAGATTGTTGACTTTAATGGTGAGCAATTCATATTGAGTGTGATAAATGACATCACCGAGCGCAAGCGGCTGGAAGAGGAAATGGCCCGCCTGGAACGGCTGAATCTGATTGGTGAAATGGCCGCCGGCATCGGGCACGAAATCAGGAATCCGATGACCACCGTGCGCGGGTTTTTACAATTGCTGGGGGGTAAAAAGGAATGCGCCCAATTCAATAAGTATTATGAGTTGATGATCGAGGAACTGGACAGGGCCAATTCCATAATTACAGAATTTCTTTCACTGGCTAAGAAAAAGACGTTAAGTAGAAAAACACAAAACCTCAATCCTATAGTGGGAGCCCTTTTACCTCTAATCCAGGCTGACGCCACGCGCGCTGAGAAATACGTCAAAGCGACGCTTGGAGACACTCCGGACCTGCTCCTGGACGAAAAGGAAATTCGCCAGCTGATCCTTAACCTCGTCCGCAACGGGCTGGAGGCCATGTCCTCTGGTGGTTATATCACTATTAGAACATATATGAACGGCAAAAATGTGGTTCTGGCGGTAGATGATCAGGGAAAAGGAATAGAGCCTGGAGTTCTGGAGAAAATAGGCACCCCCTTCTTTACTACCAAGGACTCCGGCACGGGCCTGGGTCTGGCCGTTTGTTACAGCATAGCCGCCAGGCACGAAGCCACCATTGAAGTGGAGACCAGCCCCAGGGGAAGTACCTTTTACATTAAGTTTAAGCTGCCAAAAAACACGGCGGTTGCATAAAGAAAAAGGCAGGCCACTTAGCCTGCCACCTGTTCAAAAGAGATATCTTTCTTAATACAAAATCGGCGGGTCCGGCAGGCGATCCTTGCTGGTCATATCGTACAGCCAGATCTGCAGGTTTGTTGCCCCGGCGAAAACTTTGTCCCAGGGAATGGATATTGAATAGTTGTTCCCGCTAATACTTGCGGTACCTGTGTGTATTTTATTATTGTACAGACCCGTGCCCTGCGTGGTTTCCTTGTACACTTCAAAGTTCCCCGGGTGGCATTTGATCAGCACTTCGGCCGGAGAGTCCCAATCCGTGCTCACATAAAAGTAGAATTCGTCGAAACTGGGCGCGGCGTAAAAAGATACGGTCGCGTATAAGAATAAACTGTTATTGACCGTCCTGAGGAGCTTAAAGTCGCGACCGTTGGCAGCCGACGCCTCGTTTGGGTCAAAAACGTAAAACGCCAGCTTGCAGCCGCCTTTATTGGACGGGTGCACGGTCAGGTACGGTGGGTTGCAGCCTGTCGCGGTTACAGCGGCAAGAGCTTCAGAGACGCTTTTTTTAGCTTTCAACTTTTCGAAAAACAAATCTGTGCCGTTATCTCCACAGTAAAAGGACACGGAATCATCCCAGCCCAGCCACGCGCTGGCGCCGTGGTTTACCGTCCAGGTGGGCATGCCCGGCAGGGCGCCCGGGTCGGTGCCGTGGCAGCTCTCCAGGAAAAACATGGTGCCGGGGAAAGCTTTATTTGTCCAGTAAGTAGAGGCGAACTGGCCGGTAATAGCATAGCCGTACTGTGTCGCGCCAGCCGCGTGATTATAGGCGCTGCACACGATGGTGCCGGTATAGCCGCTGTTCATAGGCGGTGGGTTGGTGTACCAGGGGCGGACCAAAAAGGCGAAGTCACTGCCGAATACTCCACCGTGGCCGCGCAGCAGAACGACGCCGTACTCACCGTCATCAATTGAGGCTGCTGTGGCCAGACTCGCATTATTGTTCAGCTTCATTGTGGGGATGTAGCCCATGATGGACAGGTCATTCTTTGCCTGCACAGAGATTTTTGGTGAAATAACATTGGCGTCGTCTTCCAGGCAGTCGAAGATCATAGCTTTATTAGATTTTGGGGCGCACATCTGTAAAAGCGGCAAAATATTTCCCGGTATCAGCACATCATATACCGGAGTAATCGTATTTGTCGAAGGCTCTTTGATCATTTCCGTTGGCTGCGTAATTGTTGGCGTTTTAGTTATAGTGGACGGGCTGAGCTGGATTGCCAGCGGTGAAGTATCGCTCCCCAGATTATCCTGGCCCATCAGCATCAACAATTCGTAGCCGTCTGTAAACTTAACAAACATATTTCCTTTCATTAATGTCACATTACTTACTTCAGGCTGTTTGAGCAGGAACTCTCTCTGCTGCTGCAGCGCCGTGGCAACCGGCAATTTTTTTGTGGATACCAGGTCCTGAAAATCGGTGTGCACGATCCTGGTAATGTCGTTAATCCTTGTCGGACTGGCAACTGCTGCCGGCGCGGAGGTGGTGATGAGAACACTGCGGCTGGCGTCATCCCAGCCGACACTTGCTCCCAGGGACTCACTGACAAAACGCACAGGCACCAGGGTGCGCCCGTTTAAAATTTGCGGCGGCACCTCCAGTTCAACCTGTTTGCCGTTAGCTTCCGCCGTGGTGTTGCCAATCTGAAGTATCACACTCAGGTTCCCCTTCAGGGCGGTAACAGTTTGACTTTCACCGTTCCATTCTACTGTAGCTCCCAGAGCTTCAAAGATAGCTCGCAAAGGAACCAATGTACGCCCCTGTTCAATGATTGGGGCTACGTCTGTGCTCAGTGGAGTGCCGTCAATCAGCACCTGGATTTGTGCCGGTGGTTCCGGCTGAGGGTTTAAGGCGGCAGCCAGGGCAGGACTTATGATTAACGCGAGTGCTACAAAGCTGATGAGATAGACTGCGCGCAATTTGCTAAAAGATCTCACAAAATTGCCTCCTCAAAAAAAGTATGTTAATCAACCATATAAAGTTATTTTAGCAAAGCTTTATAGTGGACCCCCTTTCGTAAAATTTTATCGACAGTGAAGAACCACCCCTTTCCCTACATAGCAAAAGAAAATGATTTTTAGTTAACTAACACATAAGCTGCTTATTTTTTCCAACACCTTTTCTTAGAAAAGCATTGGAATATGGTATTTAATGAAATCATATGTAACAAAGAAAATATTATGAATCGGAATGGTAAGGTCTGAATCACTTTGACAGATGAAAGGATGTTATTGGAAGGTAATATGGGGCGGCTTAATGGCGAGCTGTTGGAAAAGAAAAGACGCCAGCCTTTTATACTTAACCGGGCTGGCGCGTGCTTTTAAATAATCATCTGTTTTGGGAAGTTTTATACCGGGACCTTGTTGCCCCTTTTTCTTATTGAAACAATCTTATTCTTCACATCATCCAGAATAGTATAAATCACCGGCACCACCACCAGCGTCAGCAGGGTGGAGGTGATCAGCCCGCCAATGATGGCGTGGGCCATGGGCGCCCGGCTCTCCGCCCCGGGCCCCAGGGCCAGGGCTAGCGGCAACATACCGAAGATCATGGCCAGGGAGGTCATCACGATCGGCCGCAGCCTGGTCAGGGCCGCCTTCTTCAGGGCCTCGTTCCGCTCCTCTCCCGCAGCCCTCTGCTGCTTGGTGAAAGCAATGTGTAAAATGGCGTTCTTAGACACCAAGCCCAGAAGCATGATGATGCCGATCATCGAAATCAGTCTCAGGTTACTGCCTACCGTCGACCGGCCAAAAATCGCACTGATGACAGCCAA
>CAZIYV010000180.1:0-4647 GCA_964543575.1 uncultured Pelotomaculum sp. | reverse complement strand
GGCGATAGATTTTTAGAGAAGCCCGGTAATCTTTCAAGTCAGGATCTGGGGAAACCACTCCACGAGCTGGCGGAAATGATGCGGAAGGTGGTTTTAAACAAGGAAAGCATCGATATAAAAGAGATTTCTGGCATATTGAAAAGTGAAACGGACAGTATTATCAAGGACATAATCAAAAAAGCGCTGGAGCAAACCGGTAATAACAGGTTGGAGGCGGCCAGGCTTCTTAATGTAAGCCCGAGAGTCCTGAGGTACCTGCTTCATGAGAAAGAATAAAGAGACTTCTTAAGACTGAGTATAACTAAATATGTTAATTTTGTTGTTTTCAGGCTGCCGATATTTCGGCAGCCTGACGTTTTTTCGGCGGCATTAAGCCTGGCAAACTTTAAATTACTTTTTCGCCAGTGCCGGCAAGCCTGATTAATTAGCAACTGTTAATAAATGGCACCAAAAAATAAAGCTATTTTTCCCCTGGCACGCTATTTGCTCAAGTACTTATTCAAAGGGATTAGCTACTGGCTGTCTGAAGAAGGGGGGAAAACACTTATATGTACAGGATTGCAAGGAAAGAAGTTTTGGCGCCGACGCTGAACCTTTTTGAAATCGAGGCTCCGCTGGTCGCGCGAAAGGCTGTGGCAGGACAATTTGTCATCCTGCGCATGGATGATGAGGGAGAGAGGATTCCGCTGACCATCGCTGATTTCGATCGAAACAGGGGAACCATTACCTGCGTCTTTCAGGATGTCGGCAAAACAACAAAAGAGATGGGCGCCATGGGTGAGGGGGATTTTTTGCAGGATTTTGTGGGGCCGCTGGGGCTGCCGTCGCATGTTAAAAACTATGGCCGCGTGGTTTGCGTGGGTGGCGGTGTAGGGGTGGCCCCGGTATTTCCGATCGCCCGGGCCTTAAAAGAAGCAGGCAACGAAGTGATCGGGATTATGGGCGCGCGTACAAAGGAACTCCTCTTTTGGGAGGAGAAAATGCGTTCCGCCTGCAGTGAACTGCGGGTTGCAACCGATGACGGCTCATACGTCCGGAAGGGTTTTGTAACTGATTTGCTGCGCGAGGTCATTGAGGAGAAAAAGGACACCAGCCTGTGTGTCGCCATAGGGCCGCTGCCAATGATGCGGGCGGTATGCAGCCTGACCAGGGAATACGCTTTAAAGACTATTGTCAGCCTGAATTCGATCATGGTAGACGGCACCGGGATGTGCGGCTGCTGCCGGGTAACTGTCGGCGGCGAGACCAAATTCGCCTGTGTGGACGGCCCGGAGTTTGACGGCCACCTGGTAGATTTTGAGGAGATGGCCAGGCGGGCGGTTATTTACAAGCCGCAGGAGCAGCTTGCTTTAAGCCGTCACGTGGAAAACGAATCGCACAGTTGCGGTTGTAGTTGTGGAGGTGGCAGATAGTGTCCGGCGGAGCTAAACCTAAAAAAACTATTGAACCGAAGAAAAACCCAATGCCTTCCCAGGATCCGTTCCTGCGCGCCAAAAATTTTAGCGAGGTGGCCCTGGGCTATGCGGAAAAAGCGGTTGTGGCTGAAGCTAACCGCTGCCTGCAGTGCAAAAACGCGCCCTGCCGGCAGGGGTGTCCGGTGGAGGTGGACATCCCGGCGTTTATTGGGCTGGCCGCCTCGCGGGATTTCGCCGGGGCCATTAAAAAGCTGAAGGAAAAGAATGCCCTGCCGGCAGTATGCGGCCGGGTCTGCCCGCAGGAAAGCCAGTGTGAAAAGTATTGTACTCTGGGCAAAAAGCACGAGCCGGTAGCTATCGGCCGCATCGAGCGCTATTGCGCGGACTGGGAACTCGCCGACGGGGTGCTGCCTCAGGAAGTCAACCCGTCAACAGGAAAAAGCGTAGCGGTTGTGGGATCGGGCCCGTCCGGTTTGACCTGCGCCGCGGATTTGGCCAAACTTGGCCATCAGGTTACGGTTTTTGAAGCATTGCATGTTCCCGGAGGGGTTTTGATGTACGGCATTCCAGAATTCAGGCTGCCCAAACAGGTAGTGCAGACCGAGATTAACAATCTGAAAAAATTGGGTGTGAACATTGAGGTAAATGCTGTAGTCGGGAAATTTGCCGTAGTAGACGAGCTCTTGAACGGCGGCGGCTACGATGCTGCCTTTATCGGCACCGGGGCGGGTCTGCCTTACTTCATGAAAATACCGGGAGAAAACGCCTGCGGTGTATATTCGGCCAACGAATTTCTCACCCGGACCAATTTAATGAAAGCCTACCGCTTTCCTGATGCCGACACTCCCATCAGGGTAGGCAGCAAGGTAGCCGTCCTGGGTGGCGGCAACGTGGCCATGGATGCCGCCCGTACAGCCTTGCGCTTGGGCGCCAAAGAGTCCTGGATCGTGTACCGGCGTTCTAAAAACGAGCTTCCCGCCCGCCACGAGGAAGTCGAGCACGCCGAAGAGGAAGGTGTCAAGTTTTCCTTTTTGACCAGCCCCACCCGGATTATTCATAACAACGACTACTGGGTGATAGCCATGGAGTGCCTGCGCTACGAACTGGGTGAGCCGGACGCTTCCGGCAGGCGCAGTCCCGTCCCTATACCCGGGTCTGAATTCGTCATGGATGTTGATACTGTTGTAGTGGCTATAGGACAGGGGCCGAACCCGCTGGTTCCCATGACCACCAAAGGTTTGGAGTGCAATAAAAAGGGTAATATCATCGCCGATCTTGAGACCGGAGCCACCTCCAAGCCAGGCGTTTATGCCGGCGGTGACGTGGTAACCGGCGCCGCCACCGTGATTCTGGCGATGGGCGCCGGACGTGCGGCGGCCAAAGCGATCCACTCTTATCTGGACGGCGATAGTTAGGATCTATTAAGAGGAGGTTAATTTATGCTGCAGGATTACCTATTTCCGGAAACAATTGATGAGGCTATTTCTTTTTTAAAAAGCAACGAAGGACAAGCGAGAATAATTGCCGGGGGCACCGATTTGCTGCTGGATATACCAGAGGGAAAGGTAAAAACAAGCAGCCTGGTCGATATCACCCGGATACCTGAGCTAAGGAAAATTACCATGGAAAATGGTGTGATCTGTATCGGCGCGGCGGTAACCCACAACCAGGTGGCTAATTCGGAGCTCATCCAGGAAAAAGCCGCCGCTCTGGCCTATGCCGCAAGCTGTGTCGGCTCTTGTCAAATAAGAAATTCAGGGACTGTAGTCGGTAATGTATGCAATGCCCAGCCTGCCGCCGACACTGCTGTGGCGCTGGTAGCGCTCGGCGCTATGGCGGAGATAGCCGCTGACGGAGGCAAGGAGTATGTCGCGGTGGAAAAAATGTACGCCGGTGTTGGGAAGTCCACAATTGACAGCGCCAGCCAGTTGGTGACCATGGTGCGCTTTCCGGCGGCCCAGAAAAATCAGGGAACAGCGTTTGTGCGCCTGGAACAGCGCAAGGCGCTGGCCTTGCCCATGCTGAACGTGGCGGCCTGGGTATCGCTGGAGGGTGACAGGTTTCAGTGGGTCCGTATCTCAATGGCGCCGGTCGGTCCCGGGCCTATACGCGCCTTAAGTGCGGAACAGATTTTAAAGGGCGCTGAAGTCAAGGAGGATGTAATTGAAAAAGCCGCCCAGGCGGCGCTGGAGCAGGCAAACCCCAGAAACAGCGCGCTCAGGGGCTCCAGGGAATACCGCACTTCTGTGCTGCCCGTGCTGGTCAGAAGAGCCCTGGAACAGGCTGTCGCCAATGCCAGGTGTAAATGTAATTAAATACAGAAGGAGGCTTATCATGAGCGACAAAACTCTTAAATTCACCCTGAACGGGGAACCAATGGAAATAGCTGTTTCCCCCTCGGATATGCTTGTTGATCTGTTAAGGGACCGGCTTGAGCTGATCGGAACAAAAAAAGGATGCGGCAAGGGAGAATGCGGCGCCTGTACGGTTATTATGAACGGTGAGGCTGTGAACTCCTGCCTTGTCCCTGCCATGAAAGCCATGGGCGCCACTGTCGAAACCATAGAGGGCATCGGCAGTCCGGAAAAGTTTCACCCTGTGCAGGAGACCTTTATGGACCTGGGGGCTATCCAGTGCGGCTTTTGCACACCTGGCATGATTATGTCCTCAAAGGCACTGCTGGATAAAACAACCAGCCCTACCAGTAAAGAGATTAAGAAGGCTCTGGCCGGCAACATCTGCCGCTGCACAGGCTACGTTAAAATAGAGGAAGCGGTTCTGGCAGCCGCTGAAAAGATGAGAGAAAAACAGTAAAGGAGGGGGCAGCATGAAAGATTACAATGTAATAGGCCATAGTGTAAGGAGGCTGGACGCGGTAGAAAAAGCTACCGGTACGGCCGGATTCACCAGCGATATGAAATTGCAGGGTATGCTATACGGAAAAGTACTGCGCAGCCCGCACGCACATGCCAGGATACTAAGTATTGACACGTCTGAGGCGGAAAAACTGCCCGGGGTAAAGGCTGTGGCGACCTATAAGAATACTCCCAGGGAATTGTTTAACACCTCTGCCACTATGACCTTTACAGTACCTCCGCTGAAGCCGGTGCTGGACCAGTATATTTTCGACAATGTGGTGCGCTATGTGGGCGACGAAGTGGCAGCTGTTGCTGCTGCCAGTGAGAAAATTGCCGAAGCGGCCTTAAAACTAATCAAGGTTGAATACGAACTT
>CAZIYV010000179.1:0-4956 GCA_964543575.1 uncultured Pelotomaculum sp. | reverse complement strand
GCAAATCTTCGACCTCAACATTTCTGATTTGCTTCAAATTTATATTGCCGTCAATAAAGTCAAATACACTGGGTGCTATTTTTAAGCGGGCTGACGAGTGACGGCTGATGTTAACCAGTTCACGGAGCGTTTTACTGGAAGCAGACGGTATGGCCAGGATAATTTCTTCCGCACCGTATTTTTCAACCAAAGAAGGTATGTCTTCTCGTTTTCCCAATACCGGAAGCCCAAATAATTGCATATTCTGTTTGGAAGCGCAGTCATCCACAAATCCTACCGGCTCAATATCCGTAGCATTGTTGAAGATGGCTCTGGCTACCAGAGCGCCCGCTCCACCAGCGCCTACAATTAACACACGTTTCTTGCGCAGTTTTACCCTTCTTGCTGAGTAGAAGTCACTTAACGCTCGCCAGCAAAATCTTGAACCTGCAATTAAAAATAAATTCAGCAGCCAGATTAAAAAATACATAAATTCTGGTAGATATTGTTTAAGAAAATAATTGTTTGCAACATAAAAAAACAGCACACACAGAGTTACCGCTTTTATAACCGCGTATATTTCGCCAACACTGGCATACTCCCAGATGCGGTTGTAAAGGCCAAACAAGTAAAAAGAACCTATTGACACCACAGCCAGAACCGCGGCAAATTTTTCAAATCCACCCTGCCTGAAGGGAAAACCTGTCTGGGCAATAAAGATGATGGCAATTGCAAACGCTGCATTGACCAAAAGCACGTCAAAAAACATTAATATAATTTTGCGATAATTCTGATGCATATCAGTTATCTGCTGCTTTCCAGTGTTATAGGTTTTCTTGTTATTTCCATAGGAAGCATTACTTCCTTTCCACTGGCACAGGATTCATGAATGGCCAGGATTATTTCCAGCGCTTTTCTTCCCTCTCTCCCGTCAACCAGGGGTTTGCTCCGTGTAGTAACTGCCTCTGCCATATCCCTGATAGAGCTAAGGTGTGTGGGTGCACCAACTCCGCTATGTTGATTCCCCCCCCCAGAGTTGTCCTCACTTAACTGACTGTCAAATTTCCAGATCTTGATATCCCCGATGCTTAAACCACCGATTATAACTGTACCTCTTTCACCGAAGACGCTGATTGTTTCTTCCAGATTTTTTGGGTAGATTGTACTGGCCGCTTCTATTACCCCAAGCGCGCCGCTTTCAAAGCGCAAAACGGCTATGCCAATATCTTCATCTGCAGTCCTTTTCAGGCAGGAGGATGTATAACCAAAAACGGAAACTACCCTGCCCATAGTCCATTGCAGTAAGTCGATATTGTGAATAGCCTGGTTTAGTAATACACCGCCTCCCATACCGGTTGAACGCCGCCACGGTTTTCGATCATAATATTCCTTACTTCTGTTCCATCTCACAGTGGCGTTGGCATGGGTAACCTTGCCAAAGAGCCCTTCCTCCATTGCTTGCCTAAGCTTCAACACTGCAGGTGTAAAACGGTTCTGGTGAACAACTCCAAGTTTCACCCCGGCTCTTGCACAGGCTTTTATCAGTGCGTCGGCGTCTTCCAGACTTAAAGCCATAGGCTTTTCCACCAAAACATGTTTACCTGCGCCGGCCGCGGTAATTCCCATGGCAGCATGGAAACAGCTCGGGGAACATACATTCACAACATCGGCCCCGGACTCCTGTGAAAGCTTATGGTAATCGCTGTATGCTTTGACCGCGTACCTTTCGGCAAAACCCTCGGCTATTTTCTGCCCGCAATCGTAAACAGCAGCCAGTTCACACTCTTCTAAAGCAGAAATAGCTGCCGCATGCTTATCAGCTACCTCACCACAACCCGCCAGGGCAAATCTGAGCTTTTTCAATAACTACCACTCCATTTATCTTCCAATAATACCCTATGTGTTAATCTATTCAAATTGTTTCTCATCGGTGACGTTTGAGGTCAGATGAGCTGATAATTTAAATTTTATTTTCCAATAATGTGAAACAAGTTACATTATTCCATGTCTTGTCATAAGATATTTTGGTTTTTACCAATCAGTCTAATATCCTTGTCCACACCGGGGGTTAGCGTTGATGAATGTAGTTGTAGTAGGTATGGGTTATGTCGGCCTGGTAACAGGCGCCTGTCTCTCTCACTTCGGCAATAGAGTTTTTTGCTTTGATCTTGACAGTGCAAAAATTGACAAACTGAATAAAGGGATTTTGCCAATATATGAAAAGGGCCTTAAAGAGCTTATTCAAGCTAATACAAAGTCCGGCTTGCTGTTATTTACATCTGATCCGGCCAGTGTGTCCAATCATCCGGACGTAATCATTATTGCAGTCGGCACACCACCCCTCGAAACAGGAGAACCTGACCTCAGCGGAATTGCATCAGCGGCCAAACAAATAGGAAGCTGGCTCAATAGGCACAATTTCACGGTCATAGTGAATAAATCAACGGCGCCTGTAGGCACCTGCGGCATGATAACCAGGATTATCCGGAGTGAACCGGCAAATGTAAAAGAAGGCTGTTTTACAGTGATCAGCAATCCAGAGTTTTTAAGGGAAGGCAGCGCCATATCCGACACCCTGTACCCGAGCCGGATTGTGGTTGGCGCCTCCAGCCAACCTGCCGTAGAGATAATAAGTACCCTTTACAGGCCTATAATCGAACAATCCTTTGACAATACCCCGCTCCTTCCACCAAAACCGCAAAAGTTCCAAGGAGTTGAATTAATCGTTACAACTCCTGTTAACGCTGAAATGATAAAATACGCTTCAAATGCTTTTCTGGCCGCTAAAATAAGTTTTATTAATGATATTGCTAATATCTGTGAGCGTATCGGAGCTGATGTAGCGGTGATCGCCAGAGGAATGGGCCTGGACCCCCGGATAGGGAAGGACTTCCTAAAAGCGGGCATTGGCTGGGGCGGAAGCTGTTTCGGGAAAGATATCGCCGCTTTACTGCATACAGCGCGTAATAACAACTATTTCCCTGAACTAATTGACGCCGTGGTTAATGTGAACAAGCGGCAGCGGCTGGCTGTAATAAGCAAGTTGGAAGAAACAACCGGTGATCTAAGGGGGCGAACCATAGGATTATTAGGGCTTGCTTTCAAACCAAACACTAATGATTTAAGGGACGCGCCCAGCATTTTTATTATAAAAAAACTCATCGAAAAAGGTGCGAAGGTGAAGGTATATGACCCGGCTGCCATGGAGAACTGCAAGATTAATTTCCCTGAATTAAATGTAAACTATGAAAAAAGCGCTGTAGAAGCGGCTGAGGAAGCTGATGCGCTTATAATAGTTACGGATTGGGAGGAATTTGGCAGTTTAGATGCAGATAAACTTAAGGCAGTTATGAGAAAAGCAGTAATAATAGACGGAAGAAACATACTGGATCCAGTGAAACTTGTGCAAAAAGGATTTATTTACAAAGGAATCGGCAAATGATTGAATTGCTGCGCTAGTGGCATGGACCTCCAGCCTATCGTTTTCTTAAAGTATATTTATAAATATATCTACCGATAATAAGAAAAAATAACTGGAGGAATAAATATGCATAACCAGGTTAAGGTTTTCACTACCCCTACTTGACCGCACTGCAGCCATGTGAAAGAGTTTCTTTCACAAAAAGGGGTAAGCTATGAAGAACTTAATGTTGCTGAAAATGATCAAGCCAGGGATGAGATGATTAAGAAAACCGGTCGCATGGCCGTCCCCACGGTAACGGTTGGAAACCAGGTTGTGGTAGGGTTTAACCGGTCTGAACTGGAGAGGTTGCTGCCATAGTGAAAAGCCCACCTGCCGGTGGGCTTTAATTTATCTGTTGTTACTCAAGACGAAGGATTTGCTCCATGATCTCACGGAAAACAGGGGCGGCGGACTCACCTCCGCTGCCCCCGCCCTCTAACATTACAACCGCGATGAAACGGGGCTTAACACGGGGAGCATAACCGGCAAACCAGGCATTGGTGGTGCTTTTGCCATCGATTTGAGCCGACCCGGTCTTCCCGGCACTGCCGTAGAAAGGCACTGCGGCCTCTTTGCCGGTGCCCTCGTCTACAACTGATTCCATCAGGCTGCGCAGTTTGCCGGCGGTCTCCGCTGAGATTGCCACCTTCCCGGGATCGGGAAGAAATTCTTTTTCCACGCTTCCACCGTTTTTACGAATCTCCTTGACCAGCCGGGGTTCCCGGTAAATCCCGCCGGATACCATGGTGTTTACCAGAGATGCCACCTGCACCGGCGAAGCCAGAACCGGACCCTGGCCCACACTGCTGTTAACCAGGTTATAAGGTGCGCCTATAAGATTTAGATCCTGGCGCCGGTCAAAAGGCAAGGGGTAACCAATTACAGCCTGGTTTTCCATGCCCAAACGCCTGGCGTACTCTATGATCTTGGGAGCGCCAAGATTTATACCGATCCTGACAAAGGACGGGTTGCAGGAATTGATAAAAGCATGGGCAAAGTCAATCTCACCATGACCGGTTTTATTCCAGCAGCTAATCAATTCCTCTTTTTCCCCGCGGCAGTTAAAATGACTGTTAAGGCTGTCCGTACCTTCTTCCAGCGCTGCCGCGGCAATCACTATCTTAAAAACAGAGCCCGGCTGGTAAAGTGAGACGCTGTGATCAAGATAGTTTCCATCCTCTTGCGCGGTTAGCTTCAATTCGGGCTGAAACGGATCGAAACGCGGGCTGCCGGCCATGGCCAGGATATCCCCAGTGCCTGCCTCCATCACCACTATCGCTCCCTTTACAGCCTGGCGGTCTAATGTATCTTCTACAACTTTTTGTATGCGGGCATCAAGGGTAAGGATCAGGTCTCGCCTGAGCTTGTCTGCAGCATGCTCTTCCACCTCAAAACCCGGGTCGCCCAGCAGGTTGCCCCTGGCGTCAGCGAATACCCTGACCGCCTGTTCCGGACTTCCTCCCTTCAATTCCTCTTCATAAATTAACTCGAGGCCTGTTTTGCCTACCATATCA
>CAZIYV010000178.1:0-4971 GCA_964543575.1 uncultured Pelotomaculum sp. | reverse complement strand
GCGGTTGGAGTTTTATTCTTTTTCTTTGCCTGGTTTTTGGCCGGAATTGTTTTACCCGGTCAGGAGGCCTTAGGCGCTGTTTACAAACTGCTGGTGACTTCTTTCGCGGGTGCGCTTGGTGGTGTAATCGGGGTAGGCATGTCATAAGAGAACCTTCTAAAGAGAAAATGATTACCCCCGTGTTTATACACGGGGGTAATTTAGTTTGACTTATTTTATCCTGTTTTAATATTCCTTGGGCATCCCATTCAGTTGGGCCAGGCTGAAAACCGGCCCGTCAACACAGACAAACTTGGATCCGATGTTGCAGCGTCCACACTTGCCGAGGCAGCACTTCATCCTCAATTCCAGGGTGGTTATGATCTGATCGTCCTTAAAGCCGAGTTTCGCAAAAACCGGCAGGGTGAACTTGATCATAATCGGCGGCCCGGCAATGATGGCAATTTTATTTTCCGGGGAAGGCGCGACCTCTTCCACATAACTTGGAACGAAGCCCACATGTCCTTTCCAGGCCTCCTCCGCACGGTCAATGGTGGTATAGATCCCTGTATTATGGAGTTTTGGCCAGCGCTCGGCCAGGTCGCTCTTGAAGCACAGGTCGTCCATTGAGCGCGCTCCGTAAAGGACTTCCACCTTGCCGTAATCACTCCGGTACTGGTCGGAAAGGGCATAGTCGATCAGGGAACGGATAGGGGCCAGGGCGAAACCGCCTCCCACGAAAAACAGGTCTTTGCCTTTCATCATCTCGTAGGGGAACCAGTTGCCGTAAGGGCCGCGAACTCCAAATTTTTGACCTACTTCCATCTGGTGCAGGACATTGGTCAGCCTGCCGACTCTCTTAACGGAAAACTCGAGGAATTTTCCCCTGGTCGGCGCGGATGTGATGGAGATAGTGGATTCACCCTCGCCAAATATCGACAGCATGCAAACCTGGCCGGGCTTATTGCCGAAGTTTTCCATTATATCCGGGTCGTCAAACACTACTGTAAAAGTCTTTACGTCGCTGGTCTCGTCGACGATTTTGGTAATTGTCACGGGATATGGCGTCAGAGCAGTAGGATTAGGCATTCTGCGCCACCTCCTTCAGGTCATTGATAATTTTAGTGATGTCGATATTGACCGGGCACTTCCTGACACAGCGGCCGCATCCCACACATCCGACCATGTTGTAGCGGTCCAGGTGGTATTTCAGCTTGTGCATGAAGCGGTTGCGCACCCGCTCCTTCCTGGTCGGACGCGGGTTGTGCCCGCCTGCGCAGAGCGTGTATTCCGGATACATGCAGGAGTCCCAGCAGCGCAGCCGGGCGCCGGTAAAGTCACCGGTGGTGTAGTCGAAGATGTCAAAGCAGTGGCAGGTCGGGCATACATAGGTGCATGTCCCGCAGCCGATGCACTTCTTCTGTTCATCCCCGCTCCAGTACGCCAGTTCAAAATTATTGTCCAGCAGTTCCTTTACGCCGGTCAGGTCAACCTTCCTGACAAATTCGCCGGATAGCTTTTTGGCCAGTTCTTCTTTGCCCTTGGCCAGCTGATCGGCACCCTGACTGCTGAAGATCTGGCTGTAAGAGTCTGCCAGGGCCTTGCCTTTTTCCGTATTAACCTCGACATAATATTTATCGCCAATTTCAGTAAACAACAGATCTGAACCGGTCCCATCACACGGCCCGCCTTCGAAAGCATAGCAGAAGCAGGTGCTGAGAACCTTTGAGCAGCTCAAACCTATTATTATTGTATTTTCCCGCTTGCTTGAGTAATATTCGTCACCGAATTTTTCTCCCTCGAAAACCGGGTCAAGCGTCGTTATAGCCTTGATGTCGCAGGGGCGCGCTCCGAATAGGACTGCTTTCTGCGCACCTTCAGGCTTATTGATTTCTATGGAGTCTCCCGTATACGTGTAATTGAATGTCTTTTCGTTCTGCGGCAGAAAACACCCTTTGGGAGATACGTCTGAATTGGTGTATTCCAGGAACGCGTCCTTGCCGCCTGATATCTTTCTGAAAAGCACTACTGTTTCTTCCTGTACCGGCGCGATAAGGTCATAGTCCTTCGCCAGTTTATCCAGCAATTCAGGCAGTTGTCCTTTATTTACAACTCTTGCTTCCATGCTCAGCACCTCCTTTTACATAAACTCCTCAGGATCACCAGGCGAGAATTCGCCCAGCGCCGAAAGCAATCCCGGTTTTGATCCCGGTGTCGGAGAGTCGAATAAATCCCCAAGATCTTTGTGGATCTTTTGGTTCAGCTTGCGCAGCGGGATGTCCATCGGGCAGACACGGTCACATTCACCGCAGTCAACGCAGCGCCCGGCCACGTGGAAAGCCCTGGTGATATGGAACATGGTGTTCTCGGAGAGGTTGGTCCTCTTTGAGACCCACATGGGCAGCATCTGGTCAAATACACAGAGCTCGCAGGTGCAGACACTGCATACGTTACGGCAGGCGTAACAGCGCAGGCAGCGGCTAAACTGCTTGTCCCAGTAATCACTTTTCTCATCAGTTCCAATCTGCTCCAATTCCGATACTTCAGCGAACCTTTCCTCGTAGGTCTTGACCGGCAGTTCTTTGCCGATGGTGATATCCGCTACTACCGGGTTTGGATTTTCACAGACCAGGCACCTGTGCAGCATGTAGTCTTTTTTGTTAAAGCTGTAATCGCCCGCGTCGGTCTTAACGGAAAAACTCTCTCCGTTGTCTGCTGTTTCCTTCAGGACAGCTCCCGGCTTGACTTCAGCCGCGACCTTCTGCCATTCAAGCTGGCCCGGGCAGGGAACGCCGATTACCACTACTTTATCCCGGCTGATCTGGTTGTCATCCAGCAGCCTGATCACAGACCTGGAATCGCAACCTTTAACTACAACAGCTACATTGCCGGGCGCGTTTTTGTAATCAGTCAGGTATTTAGCCAGATTGTTGGCGCAGAACGGTCCCCAGGTCAGTTTGGACACACCCTCGGGGCTATCGATAAAGACTGGTGTAGTCCGGGCTAACTCCGTTCCCTGGCCAAAACCTATTACCAAATCAACTTTTTTCTCTTCCAGGAGCTTTTTAGCCTGCTCCCTCAGCTGCTGAATAACGTCCATCATAAGATATCATCCCTCATCTTTTTATTAGGACCCAGGGATTTTATTTTTTCTGTCAAATCCTTGATTGTACTGGTAAACTTAGCCCCTTCAGAACCAGATATCCAGCGCGCCTGGAAGCGACCGGGCTCAAAACCTACGTACTCAAGCAGCCGCTTTAACAACAGGTAGCGTCTCCGTGTGAAATAATTGCCACTAGAATAGTGGCAGTCCCCCGGGTGTCACCCTGAGACCAGCACACCGTCAGCGCCCTTTTGAAAAGCCCTAATAACAAACATAGGATTAACCCGACCGGAACAGGGAACACGGATGACCCGTACATTAGCTGGATATTTCATCCTGCTGACCCCGGCCAGGTCGGCGCCTGCGTAACTGCACCAGTTACAGTTAAAACCAACTATTATCGGATTAAATTCTTTTGTTTCAGTCGCTATCGACACAGGGCGTCCACCTCCGCAAGAACTTGTTGGTTAGTGAATCCCTTCAGGTTCGCGGCGCCGGCCCTGCAGGCTACCGTGCAGCAACCGCAACCCTGACAAAGAGCAGTATTCACACTGGCAACCACCCGTTCCACAGGTTTGCCAGCAATCCGTTCGGTAATGGTTTTTTCGGAAATTGCCTTGTAAGGACATACTCCTTTGCAGACCAGACAGCCTGAGCACATTTTTTCATCTATCTGGCAGATCATCGGGTCAGCGGCCAGCTCGTCCTTGGAGAACATGGCGACTACCTTAACAGCCGCGCCGCTGGCCTGGGATACCGTATCCGGGATATCCTTCGGACCCTGGCAGGCGCCGGCCAGGAATAAACCGCCGGTCATTGTTTCAACTGGCCTTAATTTCGGGTGGGCTTCCGCGAAGAAACCGTCTTTATCTGTCTGGCAGCTTACCAGCTGGGCAATTTTCTCCGAGCCTATACTCGGAACCATGGCTGTGGCCAGCACGACCAGGTCAGCCTCTACTGTAACCGGCCTGCCCAGCAGTGTGTCTGTTCCCATAACTATCAGCTTGTCGCCTGACTCGAATATCTTGGAGACCCTGCCCCTGATATACTGCGCGCCTTCCTCGACCGTGCGCCGGTAAAACTCATCATAGGCTTTACCTGGCGTGCGCACGTCCATGTAAAAGATATACGCGCTGGAGCCTTCAATCTTATCAAGGACCTGGTGGGCGTGCTTGGCTGTATACATACAGCAGGCACGGGAACAGTATTCCTTGCCTTTGGCCTCGTCCCTGGAACCAACGCACTTGATAAACACAACAGACTTAGGCTCTTTACCGTCTGAAGGACGTATAATTTTACCCCCCGTCAACCCTGAGGCGTTTGACATGCGCTCAAAGTGAAGGCCGGTGATAACATTTTTAAAGCGTCCGTAACCATACTCACCGTATGCTTCCTGCCAGTTAAATAGGTCGAAGCCGGTAGCCATCACAATGGCTCCAACTTTTTCCTGGATGAACTCTTCTTTCTGCTCGAAATCAACCGCGCCGGTGGGGCAGATTTTTTTACAGACACCGCATTTTCCTGTTTTGAAATAGCGGCAGTTTTCAGGGTCAATTATCGGCTTGTTCGGCACGGCCGTGGGAAAGTCGATGTAAATGCATTTCCTGTTGCCGATCCCGAGGTCGTATTCGCTGGGCACCTTGGTGGGGCATTTTTCCGTACAGGTCCCGCAGCCGGTACATTTGACATGGTCAACATAACGGGGCTTCTGCTTAATTGTAACTTCAAAGTTTCCGATGTAACCGCTTACATCTGTTACTTCACAGTAGGTCATTAACTTAATGTTAGGATGCTGCGCCGCAGCAACCATCTTTGGCGTGCTTATTCAGGCGGAGCAGTCAAGGGTGGGAAAGGTCTTGTCCAACATGGCCATTTTCCCGCCTATGGTT
>CAZIYV010000177.1:0-5085 GCA_964543575.1 uncultured Pelotomaculum sp. | reverse complement strand
TTTTGAGGTATAATAAACCAAAAAACATGGCCGTTGGGCGCGAAGTGGCTTGGACAGGTAACCGTGCGTGACGATCCGGTCATGATGTCCCGGGAAATTCACCAGTTTGTCGCCGAGGGAGCGGAGTTGGGGTTAGCTACCGGAGGCATGTCTGTTGACCCGGATGACGTAACCCCTGTGGGTATCAGAGCCACCGGTGCTGATGTTGTATCCTACGGAGCGCCGGTGCTGCCGGGTTCCATGTTTATGCTGGCTTACCTGGGACACGTCCCGGTGTGCGGCTTGCCCGGCTGTGTTATGTTTAACAACGTAACCATCTTTGACTTGATCCTGCCGCGCATTTTTACCGGGGAGCGCATTAGCCGCCAGGACATCGTGGCGCTGGGGCACGGCGGATTATGTGACGAGTGCGCCGATTGCCGCTTCCCTGCATGTTCCTTCGGCAAGTGTTAGAAATGCGACACGGAGGTAAAAAAACCTGGTGCTAGAGAATGTAAAGCTGGAAGAGGCGCAGGAATTGATCTTAAACCTCGTCACCCCGCTCCCTGCGGAGACTGTCCCCTTGCTTGACACGCTGGGCCGGGTAATTTACAGGGATATACATGCCTCAAATGACCTGCCGCCCTGCGACCAGTCAGCGGTGGACGGCTTTGCGGTGTCTGCAAGTGAGAAAGATAAGGTCCATAGTTATATGGTCAAAGAGCTTTTAAAGCCGGGAGAAATGCCGGGTTCCGCACTGAACCCGGGACAGGCCGCCGGGGTTGTGACAGGCGGTCCGGTGCCCGGCGGAACGGTATCAGTGATCCCGTATGAGATAACCCGCCTGGAGGGAGACCGCCTTCTATTTACGGAAGTCCTGGTGCCTGGCGAGAATATCAAACCGCGGGGAGAGGACTTCAAGGCAGGTGACTTGCTGGCGCAGCGCGGCACAGTCCTGAGTCCTGGCCTGGCTGGAGCACTGGCGGCGTTTGGGAGAAGTAAAGTCGCTGTGTTCAGACGCCCCAGAGTGGCTATCTTAGGACTGGGCCAGGAAATAGTGCCCTGCCAGGCTATGCCTGCACCGGGCCAGATCAGGGACAGCAACGGTTATCTCCTGGCCGGTCTAGCGCGACAACACGGAGCACTGGTTACCGGTGTTGAGCTGGCCGGTGGCGGGAGCTTGTCTGAAATAAAGAAACAGTTGGAAAATTTGCTGCGCCAGTCCGACATCGTGCTTACCACAGGCGGGACCGCCTCCGGAGTCAGTGACCAAGCCCTTTACGCGGTAAGACAGACCGGCGCGAAGCTGCTTTTTTGGGGAGTGCAGATAAAGCCGGGCAGCCACAGCGGCGCCGCTGTGTGTGACAACAAGCTGATCATTTCACTTTCCGGCAATCCGGCGGCCTGCGCGGCAGGCTACCACTTGCTGGCGGCGCCTGTACTGCGTTTGTTGCAGGGGCTCAATCCCTGGACGCGACGCTTTACTGCGGTATGTACGAGCTCCTATAAGAAAAGAGGGGGACCGCGCCGCTTTGTACAGGCTAACCTGGAGATTGATCAAAATGGTTTGAAGGTTACCATTTTACCGGGCCAGAAATCAAGTATGCTTCGCGGCCTTCTGAACAACGGCAACGCGCTGATCGACCTTCCCGCGGGTCACCAACCGCTGGAGGAGGGTGCGGAGGTATCGGTCATTCAGCTTGACTCTTTTAAATGATAGGATCAATATAAAAATGAAAAAAGTAAATTATCGTATTGAAATTATTGAACAAAGCCCGGAGCTGCCCTTATTTTTTGAGAAGCAGCGACAAATAGTAATAAGCGATCTAGTCGAAAAAGCTCTTGCCAAGTGCGCTACGGAAGAAGAGGTCATTGGTTCATTCCTCTGGAAATCAAAAGGCCCTGTGAACCAGAATGAACTTATGCTGTTTCATGCTCTTTACCTGATGCATCAAAGCAGTCGTAATACAAAGATAGATAGCGAAGAGAAGGCCCTGGCAATTCTTGAGATGTTTGAGGTAAAGACGGCATTGCAGGAAAATGAGCTTATTAAAGAGGCTAAACTCAGTTACTGGAAAAGTTTTAATGAAGGCACATGCGATTTAAAATCATTTCTAAAGAATGCCCGTGCAATTGGCATAAAAAAGAGTGCGTTTGATCTTATATTAAACACACATGCCGCTAACGCAGAGCTTATAGAAAGATGAAATCGCAGGTCGGTCTTTTAATCGAATCAGCCCTTACAAACCCAACTCAATATAGACATTTCCCATGGCCTTAGGGGGCTATGGGAAATGTCAAGTTGTCTTATATATAAATAACTTTACAATATTTACGGGACAACCATATTTCCGCTTTAATTTTACCCGAATCAGAATCCCCCCACAACTTCACCCAGCTCAGTTAAATCATAATCTCCCAGACCCTGCAGTTCGTTTTTAAATTCCCTGGACTGAAGAATCTCAATAACCGCCTGAAACGGGGGTAAATCTATATCCTCTTTTTTTATAACCAGTTCATAACGCTCCTTTTGCAGCGGAACAAAATCAATCCCCCGCACCTGAAGTGAGGCCTTCTCATGGCCCAGCGCCACGTCAGCTTCGCCCCGTGATACGGCGCTTGCTACCGCGAGGTGGGAATTTTCTTCCCTCTCATAGCCACGGATTTGTCTCCTGTCCATCCCCAGCCGCCGGATCTGTTCATCCAGCAGGACTCTTGTGCCGCAGCCTTTCTCCCTGTTAATCATAACTACATCAGGTCTCATCAGATCATACCACGTCTTGATTCCCTTAGGGTTGCCTTTTGCCGTGTAGAACCCCTGCATCCGGCAGGCCAGGTGGATGATCACAGCCGGGATACCGCAAAGTATATACCGGACATAAGTGAGGTTGTAAATATCATTATCTCCGTCCCAGAGATGGGCGCTGGCCAGGTGTGCCTTTCCCTGGTAAAGAGCCAGCAGGCCGGTAAAACTTCCCACGTGGTGCCTGAAGGCATAGGTACCATTGGGGTGGCGTTCCAGGTGGCGGGCCAGGATGTCCAATAGAACGTCCTGCCCGCAGATCACAAGTCTTGGGGATGGGGAAAACGGATCTCCTTCGAGCGATGTCTCTATTTGTTGTGTTGGGATTGTGGTCATTGCCGGAATGCTTGACGGCAACGATTCCAGGTTTTTCCCTTTTTTCTTGTACGCTTCCACATCCTGCATATCAACCCGGATCTTGCGGCCTACCCGGTAAGCCGTAAGTTCTCCCCGCTTAATTAATTCATAAACTGTATTCTTGGCAATATTTAGTATGTCTGCAACGTCTTCGGGAGTTAAGGAAGATTTTTCTTTCACATTTATACCTCCCCAAATATTCTGATGTCTATTATATCTTATTTTTATTTATTTGATAATTACTTTTTGTGGTGTTTGATTAAGTTATGAGAGATTAAGTTACGTTCTATCAAATATGTTTATTGGGTGGTACATTTAATGTTGATGTGCTTGTCGAAACAAAAGTATTCTATAAGATTTATGGAGCAATTCTAAGTGGGTTGATAATTAATGTGCTAAAAGGGGTATGTGTTGTGCTTCAAAAGTAGAATAGGGAATTGATCAACCGATAAGGATTATTTGGCAGTTCCCAGGCAATGAGTTATAGACATAAAGCTACATAACACAATAAAGAATAAATAATAGATGGATTGTTGACAAGCATTGCTAACTGATTTATTATTTATGTAACGTCGTGTAAAGCAATGTTGCTTTTTGTCATTTTGGAAGGTGCAAAAGTTTCATAAGGGGAGTGTGATTATGAAAAAACTATGGATTATTTTGGGGTCCCTCTTTTTCACTGCGGCAGTTGTAATGGGGTGTGGCAGCGGCAAAGAGCAGTCAAAGTCTAAAGCAGAGCAGTTGAACTTGACTATTTCGGCGGCAGCCAGCCTGCAGGACGCCTCGGAAGAATTAAGAACCATCTATGTTAGTAATCATCCGAACGTAAGTATTACATACAATTTGGGCTCCTCGGGGACACTGCAAAAGCAAATTGAAGAAGGTGCTCCGGTCGATTTATTCATATCCGCCGGCAAGTCCCAGATGGATGCCCTAGCCCAAAAAGGATTGATTGTGGAAGATTCGCGCCATGACCTGCTGGGCAACGAACTGGTGCTGATAACCGGTAAGGAAGGCAATCTCACCGGATTTGACGGCCTTACCGACGCGAGTGTTAATAAGATCAGCATCGGCACACCTGAGACGGTGCCGGCGGGTCAATACGCCAAAGAGACACTGACCAGCCTAAACCTATGGGATCAAATTCAGCCCAAGCTGGTTCTGGCCAAAGATGTGCGTCAGGTGCTTACTTATGTTGAATCTGGCAACGTGGACGCGGGCCTGCTTTACCATAGCGATGCCATAACCAGCAAGAATGTTAAAATCGTTGCTACCGCCCCTGCCGGTTCCAATAAGCCCATAGTATATCCCATGGCGCTGGTCAAGGGGGCCAAGAACCAAAAAGAAGCGGAAGATTTCGCCAACTTCCTTTTCAGTGACGAAGCGGCAAAGGTCTTTGAGAAATACGGCTTCAAAACTCTGCAGAAGTAAGAGGAACATATTGTGCTTGAACAATTTGACTGGCGTCCGCTGATTCTTTCAGTCCGGGTGGCCATCATCGCGACGGCTTTTGTCACCTGCCTGGGGCTGCCATTGGCCAGGCTGATGGCACGCCGCGAATTTTACGGCAAGGACCTGCTTGAGTCAGCGATTACCCTGCCATTGGTGTTGCCCCCTTCGGTGGTCGGCTACGGCCTGCTGATGCTTATAGGCAAAAACAGCTTTGTAGGACAGATTCTGGCCCAGGCGGGGATAACTTTAATCTTTACCTGGTGGGCGGCGGTGCTGGCTTCTATTGTGGTGGCCTTTCCATTAATGTACCAGAGCGCCAAGGCAGCTATTAAAAGTGTGGACGTTAACCTGGAAAAGGCTGCCGCGACCCTGGGCGCCGGGGAGCTAAAAATATTTTTTACGATCACGCTGCCCCTAGCCCTGCCCGGAGTGCTGGCTGGCTTAGTGCTGGCTTTCGCCCGTGCCCTGGGCGAATTCGGCGCTACTTTAATGGT
>CAZIYV010000176.1:0-5215 GCA_964543575.1 uncultured Pelotomaculum sp. | reverse complement strand
ACCACGACGGAAGAAACTTGGCGGGACACCGGCGGGGAGGTGGATATGGTCGTGGGTGGTGTGGGTACGGGCGGTACCATTACCGGTATCGCGCAGGCTCTCAAAGAGCGGAAGCCGGGACTGAAGTTAGTTGCGGTTGAACCTGCCGATTCACCTGTTTTGTCGGGAGGAAAACCTGGCCCGCACAAGATCCAGGGCATTGGCGCCGGGTTCATTCCCAAAGTTCTCGATCTTGCGCTGGTCGATGAGATTATCAGGGTGAGCAACCAGGCTGCCTTTGAAACGGGGCGGCGCCTGGCCCGTGAGGAAGGGCTGCTGGCCGGCATATCTTCCGGTGCGGCAGTTTTTACGGCTCTGGAATTGGCACGGCGCCAGGAAAACAAGGGCAAGCTCATCGTGGCCATTCTGCCGGATACCGGGGAAAGATACCTGAGCACGCCTATGTTCCAGGACTAAATCAAGATTAACAGATAAATCTATAGTGGAGAGGATAGCTATGTTTAAACGGTTGCGCGAAGATATCCGGGTGGTCATGGAGCGTGACCCTGCTGCTAAGTCAGCCTGGGAAGTTGTTCTGTGTTACCCGGGGTTTCACGCCATACTGATGTACAGGTTGGCCCACAGGTTCTACAAGTGGCGCTGGTTTGTCACAGCCAGGTTTATCTCTCATGTCGCCCGGTTTTTAACCGGGATCGAAATACACCCGGGCGCCAAAATAGGTGAAGGGCTTTTTATCGACCACGGTTCCGGAGTGGTTATCGGTGAGACAACCGAGATAGGCAGCAACGTTACTATCTACCAGGGCGTGACCCTGGGGGGCACGGGGAAGGAAAAAGGCAAGAGGCACCCGACTATAGGCGATAACGTGGTGGTAAGCGTCGGCGCCAAGGTGCTGGGCTCTTTTCCCGTAGGTCACAACTCCAAAATCGGCGCGGGGTCGGTGGTGTTAAAGGCAGTCCCCCCAGAAAGCACGGTGGTGGGAGTGCCCGGCAAAGTGGTAGCCCGGAACGGACAGAAGATCACCCGTTCGGAAGATTACGAAATAGACCTGCGCCATGACCTGCTGCCGGACCCTGTGGCGGAAATGATCTTCTGCTTGCAGAAGAAAATTGACATGCTGGAAAAACGAATCATGCAGATGGAGGAAAATAGCCTGCCGGTGGAAACTGTCTGTGAGGACGGAACGATTAAGTGCGGTGAAGGCTGTCTTTTCGGTAAGCGGGGAGCGGAAGGCTAAGTCAACTGTGAACCCAAGCCTGCCTATAGATATTATTGTGACCAGATTCTAGTAGACAAAGGATTTGTTTTAAATTTAATCATAACTTTAGTTATTCCTGCAGCGGTGTGGATGTAAAGCTGCTGTTTAAATGAATCCTTGCTATGGCAAGGGTTTTTTTGCACTTGTTATGCTTTTTGCTGCGGGGTGATGGGGTAGACTGGTTAAAAGACAAAAAAAGGATGAACTGGTTTATATTTTTATTCGTCAAATTAGTAAAGGTATCTTTTAATGGGGTGAAAAATATTGAAGAAAACCATCTGCGCCATATGCATGGTGCTGCTGGTACTGGCTATGGCAGGTTACGCAAAGCTAAATATGCCTGTGCTTGGTTCAGTGCAAAAAGTCACATCTGGGTATAGTGGTGAAATTAATGCTCAAAACAGAGTAGCCCTTGAGGCGATGGAACTCAAAGATAAAGCCGTGAGTGTTCTACCAGGCGTGGAGCGTAAAATTACCAGGGATGTTACTATGACAATAGTTGCACCAAATGTGGAGGAAGCTGTATCCAGGATTGAGGAGATTATTAAAGACTCTGGCGGCTATGTGCAGAACGCAAACACGTGGCAAGAAAATGAAAGTATGCAGGGTAAACTAATATTGCGTTTACCGGTTAACGAATTGGACGATGTACTACCACGCCTGGAAAAACTTGGCCGGGTAATAAGAAGAAATATTACGGCAAAAGATATCACTGAAGAGTATTATGATGCCACAACACGCCAAAAGACACTTGAAAGCCAGGAAAAAAGGCTCCTGGAACTGATAAACAAAGCAAACACGGTAAATGAAATGCTGGAGATTGAAAATGAACTGACCCGCATACGAAGCCAGATTGAATCTCTCCAGGCCCGGCTTAAAGTATTGGACAGCCTTACAGATTTGGCTACAGTAACTATTGAAGTACAGTCCCCCAGGAGCATCTCTATTGGTGAAACCCTGCAGGAACCTCTTGGACAGCGCCTTAAAGCGGGATTTCAGCGGGGCTTGAACGGGATGATAAACTCTGCGGAAGGGTTAATAGTGCTGTTGGCTATATTAATCCCCTATACACCCGTCCTGCTAATCGCAGGATATATCATCTATCGTCTATGGAAAAAAAGCAGAGCAAGGTCAATGAGTGATTCAGGTGATTCTGGGGACTAGGCCTGATAGGCAGGGGGATGTCAGACACTCAAAAGATGAAGTTGCACTTGTTTTGCTGGTAGTCGCGTATATAGCCATGATCTTTGGGATGGTCAATCCCCCTGAACTGCGGGTAAAAGTTGAACCCCATCAAGTGAAGATGTAGTATATTTGACGAAACAGAAAGAGTCATCAGTTTTTGAACTGATGACTCTCGTGATTTTCACGAACCACTAATTCATCTGTTGTCTTAGTCATTTTAGGGCATCTCTTTATTTAGTTGCGAATCTTACACCCATATCAAATGCCTTTTGGCATTCAATAGGGAACTGTTCATCATGAATCTTTTTTCTTGCAGGGGCATCAAATCTGTCGGCTTCATATTTGGTATAGTCATCAAACTGGTACGCATTTACGCTGTACAGCGTTTCAAGAGATCCAACTATATTAATGATTATGCTTTCAATTTTACCGAGGCTTTCTTTATAGCCCCAGTCATTCATCATAGACTCACTGGCTCCCATCGTATAAATAAATCCGGCAGGAATCTTTTTGTGGAAAAAGTTGGTAAACTCTTTATCGTACAGGAAATTAGAAAAAAGAAATCTTTCAAGAAAAGCACGCATACCACTGCTCGTATTATGGATATAAATCGGGCTGCCAAAGATAAGGGCATCCGCCTGCTTTGCATTTAGGAGCACTTCCGTCAAGTCATCCTGCATGGCACATACGCCATGCTTGCCGCCTTTTCTCTTGCAGGCAAAACAGCTGGTGCATCCTTTGAAATCAAGGTCATACAGGTTTACTAGCTCTGTTTGGGCGCCACATGACATTGCACCTTCCAATGCTTTTTTAAGAAGTGTTGCAGTGTTCCAATTTTTCGTGGACTGCCGTTAATCGCAATAACATTCATAGCTTTCACATTCCTCCTAATCCATATACTTTACATGTGCCTGGCAACTGTTTATACTAAGTATATGAAAAAGGAACAAAACTACAAGTACGCACATTTTTGTGCCTTATGATTGGAGGTGCGTTATGGTTAAAAAAGCAGAAGAAGTAAAACCCGTACATTTTCAAAAATGCGCGGTTATTCATGCGCTTGAAATAATCGGTGGCAAATGGAGACTACCGATTATTTGGGAACTGTCCGCACAGGAAAGCATGCGCTACAATGAGCTAAAACGGCATCTGAACGGGATTACTAATATCATGCTCACGCGTGCCTTACAGGGATTAGAGAAACACCGCCTTGTGCTTCGAGTTGAGCACAATCAAATACCACCTCATGTTGAATATTCCTTAACCGAAAGCTGTAAGCGGCTATTGCCGGCCTTGGAAATTATAAACCAGTGGGGCAAAGAACAAATGCTGAACACCTGTAGTGATAACAAAACAGAGTAATAACTTGATTATACAAATTTATGAGCGAGCAATTATTGTACTGTATAAATTTAATAATTTAGTAACATTATTGTTATGATTTTGTAATAATTCTTTTGGATAATATAGTTGAAAAGATATTAGTATAGCGGTTTTTTATTTTTTTGGAGGGCATTGAATATGACAGCTGTTGAAAAACCAGAGGTTCAGGACAAAACGCAAGGGCAAAAAAAACTGACTGTTAAAATAAAAGGGATGTCCTGCGCGGCCTGTTCCAGCCGTATTGAAAAAGCGCTGGCCAAAATGCCCGGTGTCCAGGACGCCAGGGTAAACCTGGCTGTGGAAACTGCTACCGTGGAATACCTGCCGGAAGCAGTGACCCCTGAACAGATTCTTGACAAAATCAGGGAAACCGGATACCGGCCGGTGTTGGAAAGCAGCGAGCTGAAAATCTCCGGCATGAGCTGCGCCGCCTGCTCCGCCAGAATTGAAAAGGGCCTGAACAGGCTGCCGGGCGTTGCCCGCGCGGCAGTCAATCTGGCCACTGAAAAGGCGGTGGTAGAGTTTAACCCCGCCGAGATCGATATTATGAGGATCAAAAAAGCAATAGACGATTTAGGATTCAAGGCTACCCCGGCGGAAGACCGCGCCGCGGTGGACTCGGAGCGGGCGGAAAGGGAGAGGGAAATCAGGCGGCAGAAGTCCCTGGTAATTTTTTCAGCTATTTTGTCCGCACCCCTGCTGGTAAATATGCTGGTGATGGTATTCAACCTGCACCATCTGGTGCCGGCATTTTTTATGACCTCGTACTTTCAGTTTGCCCTGGCCACCCCGATCCAGTTCATAGCGGGGGCCAACTTTTACAAAGAAGCTTACAGCGCCTTGCGAGGCAGGAGCGCCAATATGTCGGTGCTGGTTGTCCTGGGCACTTCCGCCGCCTATGTGTACAGTGTCGCGGCAACTTTTTTCAGCGACAGGATTGGGATAACTGAGGTCTACTATGAAACCAGCGCGATTATCATTACCCTGGTTCTGCTGGGCAAAACCCTGGAAGCTATCGCCAAGGGCAGGACCTCCGAGGCTATTAAAAAGCTGATTGGGCTTCAGCCCAAGCACGCCCACGTGATCAGGAGCGGCCAGGAAATTGAGATACTTGTTGAAGAAGTACAGGCGGGGGATTTAGTAGTGGTGCGCCCCGGTGAAAAGATTCCTGTGGATGGAGTGGTCAGGGAAGGTTACTCTGCGGTAGACGAATCCATGCTCACCGGGGAGAGCGTGCCGGCAGACAAAAAGGTCGGGGATGAAGTAATCGGCGCTACCATTAACAAGCTGGGCACATTCAAGTTTGAGGCTACAAGGGTGGGGAAGGATACCGCCCTGGCCCAGACTATTAAGATTGTGGAGGAAGCCCAGGGATCCAAGGCCCCGATC
>CAZIYV010000175.1:0-5275 GCA_964543575.1 uncultured Pelotomaculum sp. | reverse complement strand
CTTTACGAAAGCATATTGGGTAGCGCCGTTTTTGTCTTTATAGCTTTTAACATCATACTTCCGGTCCGGGTCAAGGTAGAAATAATGACTTACGCCATTATCGTCCACATAGTAATTCCATTCCCCGTTGCGTTGAGACACCCAGTTAAAGTTACGGTTAGCCCAACCAGTAAGGCTATTTTGTTTGTAATAGTAGTGTCTATTCCCTTCTTTGTCACGGTAATTAAGCCAGTTGTCCAGTACCGGACCGTCATTTTCATCATAGGTATCGGAATGGTACCAACTGTAGCCATGGTCACCATAGCTTACCGATCCGCTTTGCTCGTTGCCATAGACAACAACTCCCCTGGATTGGTAAGCATATGCGGTGGAAGCAAAAACTACCGACATCAGCAGTGAAACAACAACTAAAAGTAGTATTTTACGCATTTTTACGCATCCTTTCTATTGTTTGGATTTGTTTGCGGTAACATTTAATTTTTAAAACAATTAGTTAAAAAACATGTTAAAAAAAGGTTCATATAAGACTATAGTTGAGTTTAACTCAAGATTCAAGGTGTAAATCGTGGTAGAAATAAGATAACCAGCTAGTATGACTTTAGTTTGGAAAAAATAAAACCTTTTCTCAGGGAAAAGGTTTAGGTTGTATCATTTATTTGGAATAGAATACGTCCAGTTTAAACAGCTTTTGCTTCCGGGGAGGGAGTCTGGTACCAGCTGAATTCAATATCTGGGAAAATGTTATTGCCGCATTCCAGATCTTTCAGCCACCCTTCATCAATTCTGTTGCCCTGTATCTGATCGTGCAGGCCAAGGAAGTTATTGATGTGGGTTTTAGTTCGCCTTACCGCGTATTCCACCATGGTCCCTGTGCTCATGATAAAAGCCCAGTCACTGCTTTGGGCCAGCATTAATTCACGGGCCGCTTGGTTCAAAGCTCTTCTGAGCACACCCCGGGCGCCGCGCCTGCTGTTAGCCAGAGCTATCATCATGCCGGAGGCCATGTGCAGATGCCGGTAAATCCAATCATTAGCCCCGCTCAGCCATACCTCATGATATCCCTTGTTGCCCCAACTTGATGAGCAGGGTACGGCTACCTGGTTGCAGGAGAATTTTTGCAGGTAATCACTGGGTGTTACCATTTCGATTATATCCTGATCGTAAGCGATCTTACGGATCAGGTATTCCAGCCAGGTGGGGCCTTCAAACCACCAATGCCCAAAAAGCTCGGCGTCATAAGGGGACACGATAATTGGCGGCCTGTCCATCATACTGGTCAGATGAAGGACTTGGTGCTGCCGGTTAAACATGAAGTTGCCCGCGTGCTGTGCCGCTTTTTCCGCTGCGCGCCATGGATTGTAAGCTTCTTTCTGGCTCAGGTCGACCTTGCCGGTTATTTTGTAATATTTCATTCCGGTATGTGTTCTTATCCCGTCAGGGTGAATGTATGGTTTTATGTATTCAAAATCAAGGTCATATCCTATGTCACGGTAAAATTCCCTGTAATCGCAATCACCGGGATAACCTTCCTGACTGCTCCAGACTTGCTTGGAAGATTCCGCGTCTCTGCCGAAAGCGGCTACACTGGAAGGACAATAAATTGGGGCGAAAATGCCAAAGCGTGGCCGGTGTGAAGCGTACAGAATGCCGTGCGTGTCCGTGAAAAAGAATTTTAGACCGTTCTTTTTTAATATTTCATCCACACCGGGCGCGTAAGCGCATTCAGGCAACCAGATCCCGTGCGGGGGCCTGCCCAGATGGCGGGTGTGTAAATTCACAGCCGCTCTTACCTGAGCGTTGACGGCTTCAGGGTGGATCATCATCAATGGCAGGTAACCATGGGTTGAGGCGCAGGTTATCACTTCCAGCCTGCCGCAGTCTTGAAATTTTTTAAAAGCATGAACAAGATTACGGCCGTATTGGTCACAAAAAACATACATGGCCTGCTGGAAACGTGCTTTGTACATCAAAGCCGCCTCGTGAAATGGGCTTCCGTAGGTGCGGCCTTCTTCTTTTTCCGCTAGTTCTATGAGTTTTGCCAGGTGCTTTACGTATCGTTCCTGTAAAAGCGGGTCGGTAAGCATAGAAATTAAGGGCGGCGACAGGGTTATGGTCAACCTGAAATTGACGTTATCTGACAACAGGCGATCAAAAACCTGAATTAGTGGAATATAGGTTTCCGTAATCGCTTCATAAAGCCATTTTTCTTCGAGGAAGTCTTCATGTTCAGGGTGCCGCACATAAGGCAGGTGTGCGTGTAACACAAAACAAAGGTATCCTTTGGACATAAAATACTCCTTTCAATTTAGTCGTCGGTCGTCAGACGTCGGACGTAGGTATATACTGCATTTCTTTGGGGTCTTCACCAAAGAAAGCGTAGAAACGGTTCTTTTACTTCCTAAATTACAATATTTACCTGGCAAAGCAAGAACCGTCCCCATTTGCCTTTAGGCAAGTCAAGAACCGTCCCCATTTGCCGCATTTGCCTGCGGGTTCCAGTGTCCGGGTGAGGTGATGCCTAGGGGGATTTCTCCTTTTCTTAAGGCAAGTTCTTCGATGATCAAGGGTGAACTGGTACCGTATTGAAATCTGCCAATTGAGCGGTAAAGGCCCTCGATCCACATCCACTCCTCGTCCAGGCGGTCGGACAGCGAACCTCTGGGAGTGGTGACAATGTTAGAGCGCAACAATGTAACAAAACGGCCGTCCGGAAACATGCGGCCCACATCCACACAAAAAGAACGGTCTGGTTCCCCCACTTCGATGTGCCAGTTATCTATATGTTCATCTATGTGAAAGTCGAAATACTTATTGGCGTTTTTACCGTTAAAATCAATACCGGTAACGTCATACACTCTTAGAACCGGGTGTGTGGAAACCCAGGCTTCAGGGCCGAACCCGGCAGCAAAATCTTCCTGCTTGGTGGCGGTGATTTCCCAGTAAGCATACAGCCAGTGCGGATCACGCGCCATCAGGACCAAACGGTCAACCCCGTAATTTCGGGGCAGTTGGATTTCCGGGGAAATGGGAACGGGCCTGGTTGAAACAGGTACACTTAGGCCCAGTTCATCGGCTGATTCGGTCTCAAAAAAAGGCCGTGGCAGGGCCTTAAATTTTTGGGTGCCGCTGTGTCTGGCAGGCCACAAAAAAATGCCTGCCGCAGCTGCCAGTATTAACAATAGGATAAGAAAAAAAACATACATAAAGAAAGTCCCCCTTTAAAATAAGAGAAGATTACCTTCCAATAATTCGTGGTATAATTAGACTATCTGCGAGGCTTTTTTTATTATTGCCCAGAAAGAGAAGCTTTATTTACTGTTTATTAAAACAACCTGCCGAAAAAAAATTAATATGAAGAAAGCTAAGGGACTGTTGAAAATGATAACCAATAAGACAGAAATTATGCAGGGATTTAAAATCTATGATTAAAAACAATACCTGCGGCAAAGTTAAAGAAATAGATCTTATTATGAAAACACTCGCCCGGCATTATCCTGACGCTGGTACCGCCCTGGTTTTTAACACTACATTCGAGCTGCTGGTGGCGGCTATTCTATCAGCCCAGTGTACTGACAGGCAGGTAAACCGGATTACTGCCGGACTTTTTAAGAAGTATAACACTCCGCAGGATTTTGCCGGACTGTCGTTCGATGAATTGGCGGAAGAGATCAAGGGATGCGGGTTGTACCGCAATAAAAGCAAATATATTATTGAAGCCGCCAGGGAAATTTTAAAAAAACACGGGGGCTTTGTACCGCGAAGCAGGGAAGAGCTTGAGGCGCTCCCCGGTGTGGGGCGGAAAACTGCGGGTGTGATTCTGGGAGTAGCTTACGGTGGCGCCGCACTGCCTGTTGATACACATGTTTACCGTGTAGCCCACCGGCTGGGGCTTTCAGCGGCGCGGGAACCCAGCAAAGTTGAAGAAGATTTGGCCGCTTGCATAAAACCACAGGAAAGGATGTCCATGCACCACTGGCTGATCGCCCACGGCAGGAAAATCTGTTCCGCCAGGAAACCGGCGTGCAAGGAATGCTGTTTAAAGGATTTTTGCCGTTATCCGGCAGCAGGGAGTGAGCCATCTGAATATAGTACTCGTTGAGCCGGAGATACCCGCCAATACGGGTAATATAGCCCGGACCTGTGCTGTTACCGGTACAACGCTGCATTTGATAGGTCCGTTTGGCTTTTCCACCGAGGACAAGTACCTCAAACGGGCCGGACTGGATTACTGGCACCTGGTAGAGGTGCTGTATTATGACAGCTTAGAGGATTTTGTATCCCACCATCAGAATGGACCGTTTTACCTTTCAACAACAAAAGCGCCTCGATTATACACGGAAGTGACATACAAAGCAGGTGGCTTCCTGATTTTCGGCAGTGAAACAAGGGGGCTGGCGCCGGAAATCCTGAAAAACTATCCTGAAAACCAGATCCGGGTGCCGATGATCAACGAGGCCAGGTCACTGAACCTGGCCAACTCCGCAGCGGTGGTGCTTTATGAGGCACTCAGGCAGCATGGTTTCCCAGGACTGAGGTAACAGGCGTGTCACAGCCGTTCATTATTTACATCTTGTAGTACCAGGAGGGAATAAGGTATAATTCCCCTTAAAGTGAATTGGGAGGGGATTTTTTGTCTGACGTAATTAAAAAGGTCCAATCCTACCTGGACCAATACAATATGGGCCTAAAAATAATAGAATTAGAGGAGAGCACCAGCACCTGTGAGCTGGCCGCCGCCGCTCTCGGTGTCGCAGTGGGCCAAATTGCCAAGACCCTGGTTTTTTTAGCCGATGACAAACCGGTGCTTGTAGTGGCCAGCGGTGACAATAAAATCAAGAGCGGTAAGCTTAAAAGAAGGCTTGGCGTATCCAGGGTCAGGATGGCTGACCCCGAGACGGTTAGGCGCATTACCGGGTATCCCGTGGGAGGAGTCTGCCCGCTGGCGCTGGCGGAAAATATCCTTATCCTTTTAGACGATTCCATGTACCGCTTCCCGGTGGTTTACGCAGCCGCCGGTACTCCACGATCAGCCCTGCCTGTAACCATGCAACAGCTGGAGATCATTACAGGTGGGGAGTGGGCGGATCTTGTTTAGGGTCGAACAGCGGTTTTATCCGCTGATTTAATATTATAATTACTGGACAAGGAGGTGATCATGATTTGTTCGTGCACCTGCACCTTCATTCGGAGTACAGTCTTTTAGACGGCGCGGCCCGGATTAAAAAGGCAGTAGCCCGTGCGGTAGAGATGGGCATGCCTGCCCTGGCCATTACCG
>CAZIYV010000174.1:0-5282 GCA_964543575.1 uncultured Pelotomaculum sp. | reverse complement strand
CGGCGGGCGGAGCTTTTTCAGATAGCTTGGTAAGTGCTTTTCCTGCTGATCCCAGCCAGCGGTAGGCCGCACTCTGTGAAAACTGCCTGCCCAGGTGAGTTGTCGCTGATTCTTCAAGGTGGTGCGCTTCATCGATAATTAAGGGACCATAGGCGGGCAGTATCTTGTTTTCAGCTCTTATGTCCGAAAAAAGCAGCGAGTGATTGGTTATGATTAAATCAGCTTCTTCGGCTAATTTTCTGGCCTTATTTACAAAACAATCCCTATGGTGCAGGCAGCGAGGCCCCAAACAGCCATCTGCCTCACCGCAGACATTCAGCCAAAGTTCATTCTCAACGGGAGACATGCTTAATTCGCTTTTATCTCCGGTATTTGTAGCTGTGAGCCACATTAGTAATCTAGCATAAAAACCTGCTTCTTCCGGCAGGTGAAAACCTTCAAACACACTGACCCATCTACGCAGGCAGACGTAATTCTGTCGACCCTTGGCCAGCGCCGCCCGGAAAGGTTCCTTGATCACTTCTGTCAGCAGTGGAACATCTTTTATCCAAAGCTGCTCCTGCAGGTTAATGGTATGAGTGGCTATCAACACCCTTTCGCCACTTTGCAGGCTCCACATAACGGCCGGAACCAGGTAAGCCATAGATTTGCCCACACCGGTGCCCGCCTCCATCAGCAGGCACTTTTCCTCATTAAGCGCGCGCGTAACCTCAACGACCATCGCTTCTTGCTGGGGACGGTATTCGTAAGCCTGCAGCGCCCCGGCCAGAGGACCATCTGTTTTCAGAAAAGAAACCACTTCTTCCTCTTCAAGTAATACTTTTTCTTTGCTCTCGCAGTACTCCGGGTGAGGTCTGAATTTTTGAAAGACTTTATCTCCATCCCTCTTCCAGTAAGATAAAGGGGATATTTTTTGATCGGGAAATGTCTTTAAGTTGCTTTTGATCAGATCACTTATAAAACCTGACCAGTCTGAACGGGCTTCAGCCAGAAGGTTGCCGAGCTGCATTAATGTATTGAGGTTGATCTCACGCAATTTACCAGTCAGTTCATTTATAAGACAAGCTGCCGCCAGGGCATCTTCCAACGCCCTGTGTTTACCCTCAGTGCTTATGTTAAACATGGCACAAAGTGTTTCAAGCCGGAAGCCAGGTGCGTCAGGCGCCACGATTCTGGCCAACTCCAGCGTGTCGAAAACAGGATTGCTGAAAGGAGCGCCACGCGCGGCGGTCAGAAACCCCAGGTCAAAATTGATATTATGGCCGGCTATCGCCTCTTCACCTATGAATTCTAATATTTCCGGCAAAACACTTGTAAGCTGAGGCGCTCCCGCCAGGTCACTGTCAGTAATTCCTGTCAGCCTCTTTATCTTTAAGGGCAGGGATATGCCAGGATTGACCAGAGTATGATATCTCCCGGTAATCTCCCCCTGGACCAGCCTGACCAGGCCTACTTCTATTATCTTATCGACAGTGGGATTCAGGCCTGTTGTTTCAAGGTCGCATACAATAAAATCATTTTTCATTTTTTATAGCCCCTGTAACTGAATGAATACAACTTTTCTATAAAAACATGGCAAATCCTTTTTGTTGTAAAATTAAAACAAGTCCTGGCGGTTAGCCAGGACTTGCATCGGCGCCTTGCTCAATCTTCATCCACAATAGTGACTTCTTTCATCTTGTCACCCTGTTTAATCGCGTCTACCACTTCCATCCCTTCCAACACCTTGCCAAAAACGGTATGTAATCCGTCCAGGTGGGGGAAGGCGTCATAGCAGATAAAAAACTGGCTGCCTCCTGTGTCCTTACCGGCGTGGGCCATCGATAGAGAACCGCGCACGTGTTTGTTCGGGTTAATTTCACATTTGATTTTGTAGCCCGGGCCACCAGTCCCAGTACCGTGGGGACAGCCGCCCTGGATCACAAATCCCGGGATGACCCTGTGGAAGATCAGACCATTGTAAAATCCCTTTTTTATTAAAGACTCGAAGTTCGCTACCGTATTAGGAGCATCTTTTTCAAACAGCTCTATTACTATGTTTCCTTTTTCAGTTTCAATAACTGCCTTTTTCAAGTAAGCACCTCGCAAATTTTAAAAGTCCAGGCTTTCTCCAGGAGCTATTACAGCAACTTTGCTGCCGGTAGTTGATTCCACTATAGATTTAAATTTGAGCGGATCCTGCTCTATAAGCGGCCAGGTGTTATAGTGCATAGGAATCATCATCTTCGGCTTCAGCATCTTGACCGCTTCCAGGGCGTCTTCCGGACCCATAGTGAAGTTGTCACCTATAGGCAGCATGGCCAGGTCGATCTTACTGAGCCTTCCCACCAGTTCCATATCACCAAAAAGGCCGGTATCCCCGGAATGATAAATAGTTTTACCATCTAAATTGATAATAAAGCCGCAGGGATTTCCCAGGTACTCCAGTGGGCCGTTTCCATCTCCGTAACCCGTGCCGTGCCAGGCGGGGGTCAGCTTGATTTTTACCCCGTCAAAGGTATAGCTGCCGCCGATGTGCATCCCGTGCGACTGGACACCTTTATTGGCGCAGAAAGTGGCAAGTTCAAACACTGAAACCACTGTGCCGCCGGACTGATTGGCAATGGCTATAGTGTCGCCGAGGTGATCACCGTGACCATGGCTGACAAGAATCAGATCCGCCTTAACATCTTCTACCCTGGTTTTAGCCAGAGGGTTACCGGTTAAAAAGGGGTCTATGACTATCTTTTTACTGCCTTCGATCATAAAACCAGCATGTCCCAAAAAAGTTATCTTCACACTATCAACTCCTTTCTATATCTATTTCATATTAGATTATAACCAAAATCCTGTTATATTTCACTTCTTTTCCAAAATAAAAAACAATAATTGCGCTAGTCCGGGCGCAATTATTGTTTTCTTCAAGATTTAAACTGTTACTCTACTTTTGTAGATCTGCGATGATCCATTCAATGATTTTTGATGAAGCCGTATAAGGATCAACTTCCATGGAGGCAACTTTTTCCAGCAGATCATTAACCCGTCCCGGACGGTCTACCTGCTGCCTTACCATTCTCTGCCACTGGTGATTAATTATATCCAGGGTTTCGTTCTTTGTTCTCTCCTTGCGCCTTGCTTTGAAGAAGCCCTTCTCATTAAGATAATTGCGGTGCGTTTCCATCGCCGTCATCAGTTCATCAATACCTACGCCCTTGTTGATTGTCGCAGTTTTTATAACCGGAGGACGCCATTTTATGTGATCATCCTGCATGTCAAGCATTATATTAACTTCTAGCTCTAGAGTGTCAGAGCCGGGCATGTCACATTTATTAATGGCAAAAACATCGGCTATTTCCATTATGCCCGCCTTCATGGACTGGATGCTGTCTCCCGCTCCTGGCGTCAAGACCACCACGGTGGTGTCGGCGATATACATAATATCAAGTTCCGACTGACCCACACCAACCGTTTCAATAATAATCCAGTCAATCCCGAATGCGTCCATTACCTTGACTACTTCCCTGGTAGTCTTAGCTAACCCGCCGAGGCTGCCTCTGGTAGCCATACTGCGCACAAAAACCCCCTCGTCCAGAGCATGCTCGTTCATGCGGATACGGTCTCCAAGGAAAGCCCCACCAGAAAAGGGGCTTGATGGATCAACGGCGATAACACCCACGGTTTGATTTCTTTTTCTAATTTCACGAATGATGCTGTCGACTAAAGAACTTTTTCCGGCGCCAGGCGAGCCTGTAAATCCCAGTATATAGCCACGCCCGGTGTGTTGATATAACTTTCGGAGAATCTCATCCTTGTCAGGCATTTCATTTTCTACCAGCGAAATAACTCTGGCCAGTGACCGCAGTTCACGGGACCAAAAACCCTGTGGTAAATCTGCCAAAAGTACACCCCCTATGCCATAAAATAAGATCAGTACCTTTTCCAACCATTGACAACAATTAAAAGGTCAGAAAAGTAAATCTATTTTAAAATATTACTTCTTCGTAAAATATTAATTTCCTTTAAGATAATTGCCTATTTATCAAAGAAAACATTTTTAAAACTAACTGCCTTCGGCCAATTTCATAAGATCTTTTGTTCGGTCAGGTGCTTTTCCGCCGCCACCGCAGCCACGGCGCCATCAGCAACGGCGGTTACCACCTGCCGCAGCAGTTTATGACGCACATCACCCGCCGCATACAATCCCGGCTGAGAAGAAAGCATGTTTTCATCAGTGATAATATAGCCCTTGTCATCAAGCGTTATAATATCCTTGACCAGCCCTGAATTAGGGTTGCTGCCGACATATAAAAACACGCCTTCAACATTTAAGACTCTTGTTTCGTTGCTGAGCACGTCCCTGACCTTAATTGCTTCAACAGTGATTTTGCCATAAATCTCGTCAACAACACTATGCCAGACAATTTCGATTTTAGGATTCTCAAAAGCCCTTTTCTGAACGATCTTCGTTGCTCTTAGCTCACCCCGCCGGTGAATAAGCAGAACTTTTTTAACAAATCTGGTTAGAAACATAGCTTCTTCAACCGCCGCGTCACCACCACCAACCACAGCAACTGTCCTGCCCCGGAAAAAAGCGCCGTCACAGGTGGCGCAGTATGATACACCAAGGCCTGTAAATTCCTTTTCTCCTTTTACTCCCAATAACTGCGGATTAGCGCCGGTCGCCATAATCACCGCGCCTGCCATGATTTCCCCGTTGTCGGTTTTTAAAATGAAGCCCTTTTCAGTTATGCTTATGCTGGCCACATTTGTAGACAGTATCTCAAGACCAAAACGGCGCGCCTGTTTTTCCATCTGAGTCATTAACTCGGGCCCGCCCGTTCCTTCACTAAAACCAGGATAGTTCTCTATGAAATGGGTACTTATTACCAACCCGCCGGGAACTCCACGCTCGAGGAGCACGGTGTCAACAGCAGCTCTTGAAGCGTAAATTCCCGCTGACAAACCAGCAGGCCCGCCACCGATAATAACCAGTTCCCTCTTATCCAATACCCACACCTCCTAATGTAAATTTTCTATGGTCATCTAAACAATCTTAACTTATTGAGATTATCCGAGTCAATAAAACACCGGCCTGTTTATGTATTAATTAATGCAACAAAGAAAAGCCGCCCGTGCTATAAGCCGGGAGGCTTGTTAATTATTTGCCTAAACTATTCATAATGTCATCCATAACCTTTTTAATTTCCTGGTCCCCATTAATATTCTTCAACAAGTTTTTCTTGTCATAGTAATCAATAAGTGGCTGGGTACTAGCATCATATACATACAGGCGGTTATTTACA
>CAZIYV010000173.1:0-5320 GCA_964543575.1 uncultured Pelotomaculum sp. | reverse complement strand
GCAGGATATCAACCTTAGCCAAAAACTGGTTCTGGGTGTGCTGGTTGTATTTATGGCTGGATTTTTGACCTGGCAGCCCCTTGAAGGCCCTTCCCAGGTCGAAAAGGACGGCTTGTTGTCCGGCAACAACTCTGAAACCAGGCAGGCAGCACCGGAAGAGATCCAGCAGGCTGCCGGAACCAGTGTAAGTATAAAAGAGCTAGCCGCACAGGCCAGGGGTGTGCATGTCTCCTTCAGCCGGGCCGGCTCAAGCGACGGGTGGAACGAGGCGCTGGCTTTGCTTGACAGCGCCGGTCTAAATGCCATGCAGCTAGATGTAAAGGATGAGTCCGGGCAGGTGGGATACGCGTCACAGGTCAGGCTGGCCGTGGCAACAGGCTCAGGTCTGGGTGTGCTGCCCATTAAGGAACGCCTTCAAGATCTTAAAGACAGGGGCATCTATTCCATTGCCCGGATAGTGGTTTTCCGCGACCCATTTTTGGCGCAAAAAAGGCCGGATTTGATGGTGCGGACCGCGGGCGGCAGCCCGCTGGCCGAAGGAACCTGGGTGGACCCGTACAGCAAAGAAGTACAGGATTATAATTTGGACCTGGCCATTGAGGCTTACCAGTTGGGGTTTGACGAGGTTCAGTTCGATTATATCAGGTTTCCGGAGGGCAGGGCGGCTGCAACAGCGGTATACAGCTGTAGGGCGGGAGACGACACCCGCACCAGGGTTGATGTCATAGCCGGTTACCTGAGTTATGTCAGGTCGGCGATAACCTGGGACAGGCTGTTTTCAGCGACGATATTTGGGTACATGTCCATAGCCGAAGACGACCAGGGTATCGGTCAGCGGCCTGAGCGCATGGCCCCTTTTGTTGATTACCTCTCGCCAATGTCTTATCCGTCCCATTACGGGCCGGGCAATTACGGCTTCGACAACCCCAACGCCTACCCCTATGAAGTAATAGACGCCTCTTTAAAAGGGTTCAAGCCGCTGGCAGAACCGAGCGGCTGCCGGCTGCGCCCCTGGCTGCAGGCGTTTTCTTGGTCACCACCCCCGTACGGCAGAAATGAAATCAGGGCCCAGATAAACGCCACTGAGGACAACAACATCAAAACCTGGCTGCTCTGGAACGAGGATGTATCTTATAATCCTGAAGAGATAGTTGAGTAGTTAGTTTATGAGTTTCACCTCCGTTAAAGATCCCGGCCAAAGCACTTACCGGCTCAACAAAAACCTCCATTGACCCGCCGCAGATCATTCCTTCCCCGGCCGCTTCCTCCGCGTCCATGGAAATCATGTGCAGGGCCGGCACACGATCATTGATCACGTTTAATGCCTGCATTCTGATTTCAAACTCCCCGGAACCACCGCCGATGGTGCCGCAAATGCGGCCGTCACCATAGACCAGCATCCTTGCTCCAGCCTTGCGCGGCGTAGAACCCTTCGTCCTTACTATGGTGGCCATAGCCGCCGGCACATTGCCGCAGGCCGCTTTAACCGCTTTCTGCAAGATATCCAGATCAGCCGCCCTGGGCATCTCACCGGTATTTAATTGTTTTTCACCCGGAAAACTGCCCTCTTTCAAGGAAAACGCGCTTCCCCCACGCCGGACTTTAATTAATTCAGCCGCTATGCTCACAGCAATCTCTTCCGGAGTTTGCGCTCCTATGTCCAGTCCGATGGGCATATGCACCGAGTCAATTAACTGCTGGTCAAAGCCTTGCTCCAAAAGCTCCTTCTTAATCATATTGACTTTCCGCCTGCTTCCAATCATGCCGATATAGGGAACAGGGTGCTTTATTACTTTGCGCAGGCAGTCCAGGTCATGCAGGTGGCCGCGGGTTACAATAATAACACTGCTCCTCGGCCCGAAATCAAGATGTTCCTCAATATAGTCAAAACTGCAAAAAACACCCCTGTCAGCAGCCGGAAAGCGCTCGGCTGAAACAAACTCAGGGCGGTCGTCAACCACTGTGACATGGTAACCCAGCAGTTGGCCGGCGACAGCCAGCGGCAGGGCTATATGCCCCCCGCCCAGGATGAATAAATCACAGGGAGGCAAATAAGGTTCGATCATAACAGTCGCTTTTTCTTCCGGTCTGACGGGATTGTGCAGATTGGCAAGCTTAAACTGGCCGCTTGCCAGAGCTTTCCTGGCCTGGTCCGCCACCTGGTTTTTCAACCAGTTCAAGGGCAAATCACCGGCTTCTTCATGCAAAGTAAATGCCTTTTTCCTGCCCGACAGGCTGCGGGAAAGGCCCGACTGGCCGATTACCGTTACCATAACCAGGTCCTGCCGCAGATTGAATAAACCCATGCTGTCTTCTCCCTCCCTTCTCCGCTCCTGAGGCTTCACGCAAAGTAAGAGCCCTTGCCAAACGTACAGTTGGGATACCTGCACTGGGGACACAACCTGCAGAGCCCGCCGTGCGCCAGAGCTACTATATCCTTTTTGCGGATCCTTTCACCGCTCAAAAGCCTGGGCAGCAGCAGATCTACTATGGTAGTCTTAAAAAACATGCCGCAGGCCGGGATGCCTAAAACCGGCACATCACACAGGTAAGCCAGCATAAACATGGCTCCCGGCAGGGCTGGAGCGCCGTATTTTTCCACAACCGCTCCCGTCAGGCGGATAGCTTTCGGAGTAACGTCATCCGGGTCAACCGACATGCCTCCGGTAACAAAAATAATCTCTGCCCCGTCAACAGCCATTTTACCTATTTTATTCTTAATAGCATCACAATCATCAGGCACGTATTCAATCCTCATAACCGAAGAGCCGAAAGCTTCCACCTTTTCTGTAATGACCGGTCCGAAAGCATCCCGGATCCGTTTTTTATAGACTTCGTTCCCGGTAATCACAACACCGACTTTATGCGTTTTAAAGGGGACTACCTTAATCAGCCAGCCCGCCTGTTGGCAGATATTTTCCACCGCTGCCACTGTCTGCTCGGGTACCATCAGAGGGATCACCTTGGTTCCGGCAAGCAGGTCGCCGTTTTTTACCACAGTGTTATTTGGCAGGGTGGACAAAATCACATCCGGCAGTTCGTTGATCGCTTCCAGGACCGGCACATTCACCTTTAAAAGACCGTCACAGCAGGCACAAATGTTAACCCTGCTTTCCTTGGGCCCACACCATAGCGTATTATCACCTGTTACAGCAACCCCCAGCCTGACGCCGGCCTCGTCTTCATGAATTTCACCGTGCTCTAATTCCAGGACGTAGATATTTTCCTTGCCCAGCTTGAGAAGCTCAGGAATATCTTTTTTGTTTATAACTCTGCCCTTTTTGAAAGAGGCGCCTTTACATTCTCCCCTGACAATTTTTGTTATGTCATGGCTCAAGACCTTGCCAACGGCGTCTTCCACTCTAATTGTCTGCAATTTCAAACTCTCCACCCCCCGGCCAAAAACACTGTTTATATTGGAATTGCTGAATTTAGCGGGGCAAAGGCCTGCCGCATGCTCCCGGCAGGCCCCACCCGTTTTTTCCATTCTACTTGCTGTTTTCTTTTAGTGCCTGGTATACTCTTTCCTCGTTAAGCGGTATTTCAGTAAAACGGATACCGGTGGCATTATAAACCGCGTTGGCAATAGCCGCCGCCGTCGGCACCAGGCCTGTTTCCCCAACGCCCTTGGCGCCGAAAGGACCGGTGGGATCGTTTGACTCAACTATCATAATATCGATCTCCGGCGCGTCATCCGCGGTTGCCAGCATATACTTGTGAAAACTGTCTTGGAGCTGCTTGCCTTTTTCGTCGTACTTTATTTCCTCACTTAGCGCATAACCAATTCCCATCAGGACGCCGCCCTCAATCTGTCCTTCCACGATCATGGGGTTGATGGCTTTGCCGACATCATGAGCTGCAGCAATTTTAATCACTCTTACCTGACACAATTCAGTGTCGACCTCCACCTCGGCAAAGTGAGCATGCCAGGGAGGAGCGTTCTCAGGCACTATACGCCCGATGCCGATAAACTGCTTGTTGCGCAGGTGCGCGGTATAGGCCAGTTCTTTAAGGGATATGCTTTTCCTTTCTGATTCTCCAACCTGGCACACTCCGGATCCTGCGCAGTCATCTCCGACAGCCTGCCCGGCTATATATATGACTGAATTTTGCAGTTCCAGCCTTTCCGGCGGCACCTTCAATAAATCACCCGCGTACTCCAGCACCTGCCTTCTGGCATCTCTGGTGGCCGCAACAACTGCAGTACCTGCGGCATACAGGGTACGGCTGGCGTGGCTGCCGATATCGAACGGGGTTGACTGCGTATCGGCGAAAGTTATGTTCACCTGGTCAAGCCTAACACCCATTACTTCAGCGGCCAGCTGCGGCAGCGAGGTGCTGGTGCCAGTCCCCATATCAGGCACGCCGGTCGCCAGGTGAATTGAGCCGTCCTGTTGGACTGTAATATATGCGTTGGAGTAATCTCCGCACCAGGGCCAGGCGTTGCTGCAGTGTGTGCCGACTCCCACTCCGATACCTCTTAGCTTTTTGGCGCCCGGTTGGTTTAACTTGCCGCGCTTTTCCCAGCCGATACTCCTGGCGCCCTTTTCAATACATTCTGCCAAACCGGTTGAGCTGCATTTATAGGGAAGCGCCCAGGGATCTCCTACCTGCATAATATTCTTCAGGCGCAGTTCAAGAGGATCCATGCCCAGTTGCTCCGCCATCATGTCAACAACCGACTCAATGGGGTACATCGCCTGAGGGTTGCCGAAACCGCGCATAGCCCCGCTCGGGGTGGTATTGGTATAGACACTGTGGCCATAATAAAGCTGGTTGGGGATGCGGTAAACCGCCAAAGCCATGCAGCCAAGCACACCGGGGGTCTCGCAGCTGAAGCTGCAGTACGCGCCGCCGTTAAGAATTGCCTTCACGTAAAAACCATGAAAGGTGCCATCTTTTTTCGCTCCCAGCTTTACGGTTACATACCCGGCATGCCGGGTATCCGAGGCGATAAAATCTTCCTTCCTGGTGTAAACTACTTTTACCGGCCTTTTGGACAGCATGGACAGCGCTACCGCGATAGGCTCTGCTTTGGCGCTGAGGCCGATCCGCACGCCGAATCCGCCGCCGATGTAGGGCGGGTTGAGCACCCTGACTTTGCTCTCGGGAACACTGAATATCTTGGCTAAAATCATCTTTGTCGGGTGCGGTGTCTGGGTTGTGGACCAGACCGTAATCTTTCCGTCCAGCCCAACCTGAGCCACAGCGGCCTGGGTTTCCATCTGCGCTTGTTTCTGCACCGGAACTTTGAATGATTTTTCGATTACCAGGTCTGATTCAGCAAAACCCTTCTCTGCGTCTCCATACGGTATTTGAA
>CAZIYV010000172.1:0-5325 GCA_964543575.1 uncultured Pelotomaculum sp. | reverse complement strand
GTGTCAGTGTCAGGGGGACGGGGTTGTTGACAACATTTCTAATTACTCGGTATCTTAAGCTGTCGGAGACAAGGTTTGCCTGGCAGGTCTCCTTGATCTGAACGATGGCCGTGAACTGGCCGTGGCCTCGGCTTTGAACCCGCAAAAAGAATATGGTTTGGATGTATTATCAAGGATTCAGCACGTTCAAAAGCAGGACCTTTGATGATCCTGCTTTTTTATCACCAGCCAATAGTTTTAAGTTATTTCACTAAGACCACATTAACCGCTTTGATTAAAGCAGTCACGGTGTCCCCTTCCTTAAATCCGGCCTCAGTTAGTGATTCCTTGGTCATTACTGATGTTATCTCATAATCCCCAACTTTGACCGCTACCTGTGACATTACATTACCCGTGATTATTTCCGTAACTTTACCGGTGAGTTGGTTGCGCACGCCAGCTTTCATAATACTGCACCTCCTATGTATAGTTGTTTTTATAATATACAATCTTTCATGTACATGCAAACCAGGTTTTAAATCAAAAGCAGTTTGCGGCCCGTAGACACATATGGTATTTATTAATATTTAATATACATTATTGAGATATTTAACACGAATTAACCATCTCCCGGTGGATGCCTTAATTATTTGTAACAAAAACGTAACAATTCTGACATGGTTCTGTAAACATTTTATCCTATGCTAATTTTAACCAGTGGTTTTAATTAATTTGACAGGAGGAGTCCGCATAATGGATCTGAAAAAGGTGGCTTCTGTAACGCTTATCGCTTTTGTTATATTCAGCGTGGCCTTTTTGGCTTATAAGGAGCTTGGTCAGGGCACCAATAGCGCTGGTGCAAAAATTGGCGGGGAGCAGTCAAATAATGAGGGCACGCCTGGTAATAAGGACGCGGCAGGTGTTGGCGGCATTGCCGTGGCGGTTGCGACAGGCGACGAACAAATCAGCCAGGACCCACAGAACACTCCGGGAGTTGAGGGGCAAAAAGCTCTTCCGGAAGTCAATGAAACTACAGGCACAAATTCAGCGGGCACGCCGCCTGTTGATGGACAGGCAGCACAGAAACCAGCTGTTTCGGAGGCGCCCGCGGCGGATCAAGCAAAAGCACAGGCCGGTGCGAATAAAGTTATCGCCTACTATTTCCACCCTAAATACACGTGTGGCAGTTGCTATATTACCGAGAACTATATTAAAGAGGCGCTAAATCAATATCCAGGTCAGCTGCAAAACGGAACATTGGAATTTAGAAGCATTGATGTGGACCGCCCGGAAAACCGGCACTTTTACAGGAATACCAGGTGGCCGCGAATTCTATGGTGCTGACTTTGCAAAGCAGCGGCAGTGTTGTCAGGTCATCAAATTTGTCCGGAGTCTTTTTGTACTCCGGTAACAAAACAGAGTTAATTCAGTAAGTAAAAGGAGAGGTAGAGAAGTACCTGCAGGAGGTAGAGTAATTGGACTTTACACTGGCGCTTTACACAGCTTTCTTTATGGGTCTTGTAACTACTATTGCTCCTTGCGCCGTGGCTACAAATATTGCTGCCATGTCTTTTGTGGCCAGCCGGGTTAACGATAAGAAAACCCTGTTTTGGTCAGGGATTCTATATACGCTGGGCAGAAGCATCACCTACGCGGTGACGGGATTCTTGATCGTGGGCGCTATGATCAGCATCCCTACAATTTCGGTTTTTTTGAGTTTGTACATCAACAAAATTTTAGGAGTGTTTCTAATCCTGGTGGGAATGTATTTATTAAAGCTCCTGCCGGTTAAATGGGCGGGACTTGCCGTTTCCGACACTGTTTTAAACAAAATTGCCGGGGCGGGCATCTTAAGCCCGCTTTTGCTGGGAATCATACTCGAATGAACCTTTATGGCCAGGGGGATCAGGCTGCCAAAAAACAACGCTGTGGCAACGGGGCAAAAAGCCAGGGCAAATTATTCAAAACCACCAATTATCAACACACTGAAAGCCAGCACGGGCAAGCCGGTCCCTATACCATACATAACCGGCAGCGCGATACATTTCGGTAAAGTTTATGACCGGATCAATCAAATCGGCAATTTTGTGAAAAACGCGACCGGTTTGGTATTTATTTTAGTCGGGATTTATTATATATTTAAGTATATGTTCGGTTTGCTATAACCAAAAGGTTTGCAACCCTGTATTTAAAAACAATATGTACATATTTTTTTGAACCGGATCCATCCTGTTACCGTCAAATAAGTATGGCAATAATTTCATTATGTTTAATGAGGGAGCGTGCATTTTCAATGTCCGATCAGGCTGCGGTAAAAGGTTTTGACTCACGTAAAATACTTGCTCTAATTGCCCTGGCCGCCGCCGCGACTTCGGCTTACAATGCGGTTGGCTACCTTGTTTACGGGGGTATCACTTACTACACTATCTGCGCCATAGCCTTATTATTAAATTTACGTAAGGCCAACCTGCTGCTCTGGGGCGCGGTTGGTGTGCATGCCGTGCTGGTCGGCTACTCTCTGTGGGGCTGGCAGACAGCCCAGATCATCCCGTGCATTTATTGCTTCGGCGCGGCTGGTTTTGCGCTGTTGGCCGCAACTGTTTACACCAGGCTGCCGGTGGCCATTTTGCCGGCTTTACTGATTGCTGGAGTCTGGTTTGCCTGGCCTCATCTTTTCTATTTCGACAACCAGGCCGGCGCCTCCGGGCAGCCGGTTGTGGAAAATCAATACCAGGCGGGAAACCAGGCCGGGGATACTGCCAAACCTGCTCAGGGCAGCGATAATAGTACAGACGCCCAACCTGCCAATGCCGAAATAACCGGCTCATCAGGTGAAGCCAGTGCGGATAGCCAGGTGACTAAAAACGGCAGCAGCGACGCAACTACAACTACGATTACAACTACAACTACCCCTGCAGAGACCACAAATACTGATACCGGGCAAGGTAATACCCAGGATCCCGGCCAGGATCCCGGCGCCGCAGGTAATACTACGCCGGTAGTCAACCCGGGCAGCGGTGAGACAACTCAGCCGGCAGACCCGCCCAAACCGCCGGATACTACCACGCCCTTTCCACCCAAGCCGACTTCCCCCTGAGGAAAACCATGTTAATAGACTTCCGTTGGAAGTCTCAGATTTTTGAAAAAAACTTTATCAGCAACCGAAAAACCTGCCACAGCAGGTTTTTCTTTTTGCAGTTGGCGACGAATGAAATCGAATATTGACAAAAACCGAAATTGGTTTATGATAATATTCAAATAATCATATGAACGTTATAGTGTTATTGTCAATAAAATAAATGAAAAACAGGAGACTAAGGTCATGTCTGGTACTGATGCGGAAACGCTGCGGGTATTCAGGTTAAAAGGGCTTAGCTGTATGGATTGCGCCGCCAAGTTGGAGCGGGAAGTGGCTGAACTGAAAGGTGTGAAAAAGGCTGTATTGAATTTTGGCGCGGCCAAACTGACCGTACAGGGTGAGGTTGACCCAGGGCGCGTGGTGGAAATAGCTGATAAACATGGTGTTAACGCGTCAAGAGAAAACTTGCCGCTGACCAGGGTCTTTTACCTGTCCGGCCTCACCTGCGCCGATTGCGCCGCCAGGATGGAGAAAAAAATAGCCGATCTGCCGGGAGTCGAGTCGGCCAAGCTTAATTTCGGAGCGGCGAAGTTGACTGTAACCGGTAACATAGACGCGCGCCTAATTGCCACTGTTGCCGGTGGTGAAGGTGTGACGGCCACAGCTGAAATTAAAAATCCGGGAGGTATTTTGTCCCGTCCTGAAATCCCCTGGCGGGTTGTTATCAGTTCCATATCCGGTATCCTGCTGCTGGTGGGATGGCTGGCCGACATCTTTTTGCCGCTGCCGGATCTTTCCACTGTGCTTTACCTGGCGGCAATCGTGATTGGCGGATATGTTACAGCACGCAGGGCTGTTTCATCATTGACGCGGTTGAGCTTTGATATGAACGTGCTGATGACCGTGGCCGTGGCGGGAGCAGCGCTAATCGGCCAGTGGCGGGAGGGTGCGGTAGTTGTTTTCTTGTATGCTGTGAGCGGTGCACTTGAATCTTACACAATAGATAAAGCCAGGCAGTCCATCCGCTCGCTGGTGGAACTCACGCCCAGGACCGCCACGGTTCGCAGGGGCGGCCAGGAGATGGAACTGCCTGTTGAGGAGATCCAGCCAGGAGATGTGGTTTTAGTGAAACCGGGTGAGAAAATCGCTATAGACGGGAAGGTTTTAGCCGGCAGTTCTGCGGTAAACCAGGCCACCATTACCGGTGAATCAATCCCGGCGGAAAAAGCTGCCGGCGATGAGGTATTTGCCGGCACGCTGAACCAGCAGGGTGTTTTGGAGGTCCGGGTAACCAGGCCGGCTAACGATACCACGCTGGCCAGGATCATCAATATGGTTGAGGAAGCGCAGGCTCAGCGGGCCCCCTCGCAGGCTTTTGTAGACAAGTTTGCCAGGTACTATACTCCCGCGGTAATCGCTCTGGCAGCGGGAATCGCCCTGCTTCCACCGGTCATTTTGGGACTGTCCTGGTACGACTGGATTTACCGTGGGCTGGCGCTGCTGGTTACAGCCTGTCCCTGCGCCCTGGTTGTTTCCACCCCGGTGGCTATCGTTTCAGCTATTGGGAATGCGGCCAGGCACGGAGTGTTAATCAAAGGAGGAGTGTACCTCGAGGAATCAGGCTCTTTAGCGGTTGTCGCCTTTGATAAAACCGGTACACTGACCAGAGGAACCCCTGAAGTTTCAGATATTATTGTGACAGAAGGAGAATTAAGTGAGCGAGAGCTTCTGCAGATAGCCGCCAGCGTTGAGAAAATGTCGGAGCACCCCCTGGCCGGGGCTATCTTACAAAAAGCCAATGAAGAAGGAATTGAGCTCGCTGCTGTGACGGATTTTGAGGCTTTGGTAGGGCGAGGCGCCAGGGCTAAATACAGCGGCCTGGAAGTTATTATCGGAAACCTACGGCTGTTCAAGGAAAATGAGTTTGACTTTTCACACCTTTCCAGTATCGTTGATAAACTTCAGTCAGGCGGGAAGACGGTCATGCTGGTAGTGGTTGATGGGAAATTTGCCGGTATACTGGCTGTTTCAGACACCGTCAGGGAAGCGGGCAGGGATATGCTGGACCGTTTGCGGGCGATAGGCATCAAAAAAACTGTCATGCTCACAGGTGACAACCTGGCGGCCGCCGCGGCCATAGCTGAAAAAGTCGGCGTGGACAGCTTTATGGCCGGGCTTTTACCCCAGGACAAGGTAGCGGCCATTAAAGAACTGCGTAGTCAGTACGGCAAGGTAGCGATGGTGGGTGACGGTGTGAACGACGCGCC
>CAZIYV010000171.1:0-5621 GCA_964543575.1 uncultured Pelotomaculum sp. | reverse complement strand
TTAAATTCGGGTGTACCACACAAAACTCGGGAGTGCTGACCTGGGCCGGAAAGGGTGAGCCTGGCACCGGGGTAAGCGTTCCGCCGGGTGACACGGAAAACACTGAAATCTGTGCATCTGCGCCGCCGCATACAAATAACAAACTATCGTCGTTGCTTAGAGCCAGGCCGTGGCTGTTAAAGGTGCCCGCTGTAAAAGGTGAACCGGGGTTTTCAATCAGGCTGCCGTCCGGTTGAATTGCCAGCGAGCCAACTAGCTGGGTACGACAGTCCGAAAAGAGATTACTCCCGTCCCTAGTTAATACCGGCATGAAACCAGTGCCCAGGAAAGGCCCGAAGGGCGAATTGGCTAAGGGGAGCAGGACACCGTTCGCCTGAATGGCGAAGGCGGCAGTTTGAGAACAGGTGCTGGAGACGTAAAGAATTCTTCTCATCGGCTCAACCGCGACGCCGGCAGCCACGTCAGTATCAGTAAAATAAGGTGAACCCGGCAGGGGTGTCAGGCTACCGCTGGTATTAATGTTAAAGCCGCTCACATTATGAGTTGACGAATTGGTGACATATAGCTTACCGAAAGCGGCAACTGCAGTTGCGCTGAGCACCTCAAAACCAATGTCTCCTCCGTCACCACCAGTGAGAAAAGGTGAACCGGGCAGTTCAGTCAAACTGCCATTGGGGGCAACACTGTACGCGGTTACTGAATTAGGCCGGGCATTATTGTTAATGTATAGAAATCTTGCCATAGCTATCTCTCCTTTATTTATTGGTACAGTATATGTTGCTCTGCCAGATTATGTTAAAGGCATATTATCAAATAATTCTCTGAAATGTGACAAAAAAGCTTCTAATGGAACTGCATTTATGATATTGTATACACCATACAATATTACATAACGAAGGAGCAGCACTACTATGTATCTGAATCTGGTAATCCGGATGAAGCTGGCTAATAAGCCGGGCAACCTGGCCAGGGTCCTGACTATAATCGCGCAGGAAGGCGGGACTCTCGGCGCCATTGACCTGATTTCCGCTGCCCCGTCATGTGTAACCCGGGATTTGATGATCCGTCTGGATAGCAGGGACCACCTGAACCGGCTGGTTAATGCTTTTGAGCAAATGCCTGAAATAAACATTTTGCGCATTTCCGACAGGGTTTTCGTAAGTCACCAGGGCGGCAAGATCGAAATCTCTCCCAAGCGACCGATTTTGAGCTGGGAAGACCTGGCCCTCATGTATACCCCCGGTGTGGCCGGGGTGTCTGAAGCGATTGCCGCTGAGGAGGACATGGCTTACAGCCTGACCATGAAAGGCAATTCAGTGGCCATCGTGACGGACGGTTCGGCTGTGCTCGGTTTGGGCGACCTTGGCCCCTACGCCGCCCTGCCGGTAATGGAAGGGAAAGCAGTGCTTTTTAAAAAGTTTGCCAATATTGACGCCTTTCCTTTATGCCTTAACGTACATGAGCCCGGTGAGATAATTGATGTGGTAGCAGCCTGCGCGCCTGCTTTCGGCGGGATCAACCTGGAGGACATAGCGGCGCCGAAGTGTTTTGAAATTGAAGAAAAACTGGCCGCGCGGCTGGACATACCGGTTTTCCATGATGACCAGCACGGAACCGCCATTGTGACCCTGGCTGGTATCCTCAACGCCCTTAAAGTTGTCGGCAAGAATATAGCTGAAATAAAATTGGTTATCAGCGGCGCTGGAGCGGCCGGAGTAGCCATTGCCAAAATTTTAATCAGCGCGGGAGTCCGTGACTTGATCGTTTGTGACCGGAAAGGCGCCATTGCCCGTGATCTTCCTCCGCTGCAACCCTCAAAGCTCTGGATCGCCGAAAACACCAATGAGCGGTGTGTGCACGGCCAATTAAAAGAAGTTATAGCCGGGGCTGATGTGTTTGTTGGCGTATCGGCGCCTTCTCTGTTAAACCGGGAGGACATTATGAAGATGGCCGAAAAAGCCATTGTGTTTGCCCTGGCTAACCCCGACCCTGAGGTCGAGCCAAAGGAAATCTATGATGTCGCGGCGGTTATCGCCACGGGAAGATCTGATTATCCTAACCAGATCAACAACGCGCTGGCATTTCCGGGGGTCTTCCGGGGTGCGCTGGACTGTCACGCCAGAGTTGTCAACGAAGAGATGTGCCTCGCGGCGGCGCATGCTCTGGCCGGCATGATCAGCGAAGACGAGCTTTCAGTCGAGAATATCATTCCCTCGCTTTTTAACGACCAGGTTAGCCCGGTGGTGGCCAAAGCGGTGAAAAAGGCGGCAAAACAAACGGGAGTGGCCAGAGAGTTCCATGTCAAGCCGGCAACAGCAGTAAAATAGTCTTTCATGGAGGGATGTTTTGGTATATCATAGTTTTAAGCAGAATTAGACTTAAGAGGTATTTCAGGTGAAGTTGGTAATTACCTTTGTCTGTGAGAACAGGCACGACGTGGAAACGGTGACAATTGATCTATCACGCAAGGGCGACGTGTCCAGCGAGGAAATCTGGCAGATGCAGTCCAAGGGGTGCCGCTGCAGGAAATGCGGCAGCGGCAGGTTCACTTACAGGACCAGGTATAAGGATTAATTGGCAGTAAAATATTATTTGACTTACCAGTAATTAGGTGGTAAAATAATAATTACACTACTAACAAGGGGGTATGTTTATCGCTATTATGAAAGGGGGGGTGTTTGATGACAAAAGAGCTCATTGACGAGATCTTGAGAGACATCGGGTTAGAATCCATCATTGATGATGAGTCAGAGAAGGAGGCCTAATTGAGTCTTGGACAAACAAACTAAAAGCGACTAAGGGGAAGCAGGTGGACAAACACAGCCTGCTTCCTCTTATTTTTTTCCTTTTTATTTGCAATATAAGATGGACATGTTAGAATAAATAATAAAATTGCATGGGGGTGGAAAAATGGATGAGGAAAAGATTGGTGAGCAAGAAATGGGTCAGGGATTAATGGAGGAGCATCCTTTTTATAGAAATAAGCGTTTAAAGGTATTTATTCTTTTACTCACTATTGCGGTATTTGTTATACCTGTTTTAATTATTGCCAACATTATTGCGGGCAGACCGGCGTTTTTCTTTTTTTAGAGAGGAGCAAATATGGCCAAATTATGGGGTGGCCGGTTTCAAAAGAAGACAGACCATTTGGTGGAAGACTTTCACTCTTCCATTTCTTTTGATCAGAGGCTGTACAAGTATGATCTAAAAGGGAGCATTGCCCACGCGCGGATGCTGGGCGAGGCGGGTATTATTCAGCCCGCCGAGGCCGCTGCTATTGTAAGCGGTCTGGAAGAGGTGCTGGCCGATATAGAAGCGGGCCGGGTGGAATTATCAGTTGAGGCTGAGGATATCCACATGAACATCGAGCAGCTGCTTACCGACAGAGTGGGCGAGGTGGGCAAAAAGCTGCATGTAGCCCGCAGCAGAAACGACCAGGTTGCGCTTGATATCCGCCTGTAACTTAACGATGAAATCGGTGGGGTAATTGTCCTGCTGCGGGGACTGCGGGTCTTACTGATAACCCTGGCGGAAAACGCTCCGGAAAGGGGAATGCCCGGCTACACCCACCTGCAGCGGGCGCAGCGGATAACGCTGGCGCACCACCTGCTGGCCTACTGCGAGATGTTCCGGCGTGATGAGGAGCGTATGGCCGACTGCCGCCGCCGGACCGATGTGATGCCCCTGGGAGCGGGCGCCCTGGCGGGTACGACCTTCCCCATTGACCGCGCTTATGTGGCCAGGCAGCTTGGTTTCTCAGCCATTACGGAAAACTCTCTTGATGCGGTGAGCGACCGTGATTTCGCTGTGGAGTTCGCGGCGGCGGGTTCCCTGGTCATGGTCCACCTGAGCCGTTTTTGCGAGGAGATCATCCTCTGGTCTTCCGCTGAATTTTGTTTTATTGAGCTGGACGACGGGTACAGCACCGGCAGCAGTATGATGCCGCAGAAAAAAAACCCGGACGTCGCGGAACTCATCCGGGGCAAGTCCGGCAGGGTTTTCGGCGACCTGCAGGCCTTGTTGACCATGTTGAAAGGACTTCCCCTGGCTTATAACAAGGATATGCAGGAGGATAAGGAAGCGCTTTTTGACGCGGTTGACACCGTGAAAAAATGTCTGGTGGTTTTCAGGCCAATGCTGGAAACCATGCGGGTGGTAAAAGAGAATATGGAGGCGGCGACCAGGGGCGGTTTTACCAACGCCACCGACCTGGCTGACTATCTGGCGCGCCGGGGTGTGCCTTTCCGTGAAGCCCACGAAGCGGCTGGCAAGGCGGTTTTTTACTGCCTTGAAAATGGCAAAACACTGGACCAGATGACCCTGTCCGAGTACCAGGAGTACAATCCCCTGTTCGAAGAGGATGTATATGAAGCTATTCAGATAAAACGCTGTGTCAGGGCCAGGAACGTACCGGGCGGCCCCGCGCCGGAAGAGGTTGCGGAGGTTATAGCCAGGGCCAGGCAGCGGCTGGCGGGAGATGTCACTTAAGTAGGATTACATGCGACCAACGCTTACCGGCTGACATCTGGCCGGTTTTATCATAACCCCGGCAGTTGTTATAATCCTGGGAGTCGCATGCCGCAAGGCCCGGTCCGCCCAGGTTTTTTCTGTTGCTGGCGTCAGGCAGTCCTGGCCTTTTCAGCGGGGTCATAAATGGGGCTTAATATTGTATGTTTTTATATAAAGATATTTTATTGTGGCAATTAGAGGTTTTTGGGATACGCTGCCGCATTAATTTAGATAACAGGACTCGGGAGGTTAGCTTATTTTGCTGCTGACAGTTTTTATGTATTTAGCTGCTACGGCCTTTGTTGGTTTTTCCCTCCACAAGGTCTATCTGTATGCCCAAAACCCGTTGAGCAACCGCTGGGAATTGTACCCCGTTCCCAGGGAGCCTGGAGCAAGAGGGCGCTACGGGGGTTCCTACTACGAGGAAGCGGAGTGGTGGACCAGGCCGAGGCAGGTGTCCCATACCGGGGTTTATAAAGAAATGCTTAAAGAAATGCTGTTCATGAAAAACCTGTTTGTTAACCATAGAAAACACTGGCGATTTAGCTACGCCATGCACCTGGGAATATACTTGCTGGTATTATTTACTTTTTTATTGCTGGCCGGAGCGATCACAGAACTGACTGGTTTGCGGTTAACCACTTTAACCGGCGTCAGCAACCACCCGTGGGCAAGGCTGGTGTATTTCGCGACATTGATTACAGGCGTCTCCGGCGCGTTTCTGACAGCCTGCGGCAGCGCTGCCTTGTTTTTGGGCAGGATATTGAACAGGACGCTGAGAAAATACACCGACGTCGACGAGTATTTTAACCTGTGTTTTATTTTGGCGGCGGCTGTCTCAGGACTGATTGTCTGGAGCACAGACCCTGGCTTCGCTTACGGCCGGGAAGTGGTGACTGCCATGCTTACCTTTGCGCCCATCAGGGCCGGCGCCGCGCTCACAGTTCATGTTTTACTGTTTGGCGCATTATTGATTTATATTCCCCGGACTAAAATGAGCCACTACATCGGTAAGTATTTCTCTTATCATAAAGTGCTCTGGGATAATGAACCTAACCTGAGAGGCTCCGCGATGGAAGAGAAGGTTGAAAAAGCCCTGAAATACAGTCCAC
>CAZIYV010000170.1:0-5635 GCA_964543575.1 uncultured Pelotomaculum sp. | reverse complement strand
GCGAATCTGTACATAAAGGATGAGAATAACGAAGTCAAACCAGGCGGCAAGGACAACCCGGTACCGGTGGAGGGGATAAAGAACCAGCAGGAGCCAGATAACGATCGAACAAAACCATGGGGCTTCATATCATTGTTAAAAGGAATATTGAGTAAGTTGCGTGGGGTTCTCTCTGTTTCAGTAACGGGTAGTGATATCGCATATGATTCAACGGCAGATATGCACAAGATAAGCGCTGTTCGCAAAAATTGGCGAGATAATTTTCGTGGACCATCTTTAGATTTAACCAAATGGGATATAGTTCAAGAAGGATCAGGGCAAGCATTAGGTTTTTCTGGGCTAAAACTTGTAATCAGTACTGGTACAGTTTTTGATGCTACGACTATCATCAGAAGTAAAGATGTATTTACCCTACCCTTGCGGCTGTCGTTTGGTCACAAACTTTCCCAACGTATTGCTAATCAGACATTTGATGTCGAGTTAATCAGTGTTGACGAAAATGGCGAACCAGATGGAAGAGATCAAGCTGGTAGGGGCTTTGACGGTACAAGTGCAACTCAATGTGTAGATATGATGAAATGTGACGGTAGGGCAATGTGGATTAATTCAGGGGTAACAACTCCGTCCACAGCTTCAGATGCTATCCATGAGATAGAAGTATTTACAGATGAAATCTGGTTCCACACCCGATCTTTAAATACTGCTACGGGTCGCTCAAATAGTGTTGCATATCAACAAGTGATCCCCAATCCTAACGCAAAATATAAAATACAGATTCGTGTGCCAAATGGCGATGGGGTACCTGCATCAAATACAGACTGGACACTATACTTCATAAACATAACCGAATTTGCTGAGCTAAACACCGAAATCACCGGAAGCAAGGGCAGTACATCCAGCGGCATGAGTTTGCCTGTGAATGTAACAAGCATATCTGGCGGAGTGGCGGGGCCAGCGGCCCATGATGCTGCTATTTCAGGCAACCCTGTCCGTGTAGGAGGTAGGGCTTTAACTGCTAACTATACTGCTGTGTCATCTGGAGATACTGCTGACTTTGTCACGACGTTAGTGGGAGCGCAGGTAATTAAACCGTACTCAATCCCAGATCTTGATTGGCAGTTTGCTTGTTCCGCCGCTATAACAAATACCAGTGATGTTGCTTTGAAAGCTGCTGGAGCAGCTGGTATTAGGAACTACGTCACCGCACTACAATATCAAAATACTAACGCTACAGCGACAGAAATTGTTGTGAAAGATGGCTCAACCGTAATTTGGCGGTGTTATGCCCCAGCAAATATGACATTCCCCGCTTTGGTTTCATTTCCAACGCCACTAAGGGGAACTGCCGCAGCGGCTATGAATTTTGCTTGTATCACTACCGAAGCGAATGTATATGTGAGTGCCCAAGGCTATCAAGCACCGTAATTCAACTAACGGAACAGAGCTAGTGCAAGAACCACTCGCAAAAAGGGGTGGTTCTTTTTCATTACAAATTAGAAAAAGAAAGGGGAGGTAATCAATATGGGTAAAGCTGAATGTGAAGCTTCAGGCGGCAAGTGGTTAGGTGGGAGATGCGTTAGCCAGGAGGAATACGCCTGTGTAATGGCTGGAGGCTCCTACGCAGATGGGCGCTGTATTTCACGCGAAGAAATTGCCTGTGTGAAAAACTGTGGGGTTTGGGAAAATGGAGCCTGCAAACCTTCAATTGAAGCATTTGATTGTACCGGCTCCATAACCGACCCGACCCCAGGACTGTTCGCAGTGAGCTGGGGCAAACTCCCGGAAGGGACAAAGACAGTAAACGTGCATTACAGGGTAAATGATAAATATAACCGCGTTTACAGGGACATTAAGGCAGACTGTGAGACTCCTATTCCCGTTGCCGGCCAGAAAGCGGGTTCAACCATAGAGTGGTACATTGTGGCTTACGATGCCTGGAAGCGTAAAACCGGCTACAGCAATACAGTTTCAACAGTAACAAAATCATAGTCAGTCGCCAGCAGGCGGTTTTCTTTTGGAGGTGAGGCAAAACTGATCACAATTCAGTGGAACCCGACAGTACAGAGTATCATGGTCAATCACGCCGGCAAGATGCCCTCTGTCGTGCGCGACGTTCTGATCCGCCTGGGCGTTATGGGCGAAAGCCACATGAAGCGGATTACGCCGGTAGATACAGCAAACCTCCGCAAGCGAATCACCTGGGAGATACCGGGGCCTCCGGAGCTCCACATAGGAACCAACGTAGCCTATGCTCCCTTTATCCTGACCGACATACAGCCTTTCACAATCAAAGCTAAACCTGGCAAATGGCTGGCCTGGGTGGACAAGGGGCACGTTAGACCTGCTACAAAGGCGGGCTGGAAAGAGGCCCGGAGGCGGGGGATCGCCCACTACGCTAAGCAGGTGAAACATCCGGGAGGGATAGACGCCCTGGGCAAAACCGAGACATACCTGGAGGGTAAAATACCCAGCGTGGTAGCAAGCATCTTAAACAAACACGGGATAACGGGGTGATGCCGTGGGATACGCGGATAAGTATTTAGGCATAGTCGACAGCCTAAAGGAGTTGTTGACGGAGGCTGACGGCCTGGCCGAGGTTCAGCAGATAATTTTCGGAGAAAAGGAGCGCGGGTTAAACTTCCCGTGCATTTTTATTATTCCGGGTGAGGACGACGACGAGGATGTGGCCATGCCGAACACCCAGGAGCATCATATCCCGTTCGTGCTGGTCGCAATCCTGAAGGACCCGGACATAGAGGAAGGCCTGCAGGCTGTTATCAGGTTGGGCGGCGCGATTATAGACGCCGTGAAAGCTGATAACACGATCAAGGATAGCTGCCTTTACGCTGAGTTCGGCAAGTTCAACCCGAGCTACGGCAAGGGCAACGATGGGACAATACTGCACTGGTGCAGTGTCAATGTTACGGCGGTCATCCAAACATAATTGGAGGTGATATTTTGGACGAAGACGCGAGGCTCATTTTTGTGGGAGAATACGCCAGGGAGGTTCAGGGGATCGGGACTTACCAGCCAGGACAACGGACCAGGCTCTTCCTGTACCCGGCGGAAAAAAAGACAGTTGAATATCTCCTTTCAACGGGTTTGTTCCAGCCATTTGATGAGGAGGCGGCAACAATCGTCCGGGAAGTGGTCGAGGAACTGCGCCAGAAGGCCGAAGCGGAAGCTACGGCTGAAAAGGAGCACCAGGAGAAGGAAGCTGCTGAAAAGGAAGAGGAGGCCAAGGCAAAGGTTGAGGCCGAAGCTCTGGAGGCAGAGGAAATCAAGCCGGTACCGCCAGAGGCCCTTGAAAGGCTTAGAGACCGGTACATGGAAGATCCCGGACAGGAAGGAGTGAGCTAATTGGCGGCGATTACAAAATCAACAGCGGTCCTTACCGGCGCGGCATTAGCATATCAGGCGGCCCAGGCAGGCGGGGACTACATCCAGAATGACACCGGCAGGGTTGTTCTGCACGCTAAAAACGGCAGCGGCAGTGCAATCACTGTAACAGTTGCGAGTCAGAGGCCCTGCGACCAGGGAAGTACCCACAACCTGGTGGTATCAGTACCAGCCGGAGGGGACAGAATGATCGGCCCGCTTCCGACAGCCAGGTTCAACGACGAAGACGGCAGGGTCCAAATAACTTACAGCGGTGTTACCAGCCTAACGGTGGCCGCTATAAACCAATAAGGGAGGGGGATTACATTGGCAGGTTACGGAGGTTTTGGACACGTAGGACTTAAAAAAGAAGTCACCTGGGGGACACCGGTGGCAGTCGACAATTATGTCCCTTTTATATCCGAGAGCATGGTAAAAGATATCGAGCAGCTTATGGATCCGGAGGTGCGCGCGTACCGGGATGAACCGCCCCAGTATCCGGGCATTGTCCAGGTAAAAGGGGACCTTGTGTTTGCCGTGCGGCCAGCTACTATCGGGTACTTTTTGCGATCCTGTTTGGGAGCACCAACCACGACTGGATCGACAAACTACACTCACGCATTTTTACCGGCGGCATCTGCATTCCAGGCGGAGTGCTTTCTGCCGTCATATACTTACGAAATTCACAGAGACCTGGCCAGCGCATTCCAGTACGCCGGCTGCGTGGTCGACAGCCTTCAACTGGAGATGGGGGTCGGCCAGAAAATCATGCGCTGCACTGCGTCCATCCTGGGCAAGAAGGTTACACTCATTTCAAAAACTACACCTACCCTGGACGCCACCGACCCGTTCCTCTGGAGCCAGGCGAGTACTACTATTGGCGGCGGCGCGGTTTCCCAGGTGGAGAGCTTCTCCGTAAAGTTCTCAAACAACCTGGAGGGCATCGTTACTCTAAACGGCAGCAACGAGCTGGGGGCCATTGGCCTGAACGGTCCGCTGAATTGTGACATCAATATGACGATCAACTGCCTGGATTTGACGGAGTATAACAGGTATATCGCCCAGAGCTTAAACGCAATGGTGCTTACCGTCACAAAGGACGTTAACACCGAGATTAAGATTGAGACGGCAAAGATGCTTTACACCGCTTTCCCGGTTAACGTGGGCGGCCCGCAGCGGCTTTCTGTGGCCGTCACCGGTAAGGCCAAATATGATGCCAGCTTGGGCGGGGCTCTCAAGGTGACGCTGAAAAACCAGGTAGCTAGTTACTAAAACGGGAAAAGGAAAGCGCCGGTGTTAGTATAGTTTGCACCGGCGCAGATAACGAAAGCTTAACTTAATTGCCCATGGGTATAATTTCCGAGGGAAAGTCACCACGGGCACCAGGTCTATGGCTGCTGTTAAGCACGCAAGAAGAATACGGACAGGCTCTGCTCTCAAAGCAACTTGTTCGTTGTATGATCCATTTACCGTGTTCATCAAGTAGATATTTACCAGAAGAATTAATTTCATAATAGCCAGCAATTCTTTCTCGTTTGTGTGGACATAGCAGCCAAATATTCTGTTTTACCATTCTACTCAAAAATTTCACCTCCGGGGGGATAGTAATGGAAATAAAAGCAGTGTGCGAGTGCGGCAAAGAAATAGCTATAAAAGGCGATGAACAATCCGGTGTCTACAGGTGTGATTGCGGCCTAGAGTACAAGTACGCTAAACAATGAACCTCCTTTCTGGTAAAGTTGACGCTCGCAACGACAGACTTCAACAGGAAAAGAGGATTTCCTTTATCTAACATTGTCGGATAATGTCGGAATTAAAGAATAAGAACAGGAGGTACTTTATGATAGTTCTAACCAAAGACCAGATCCTTTCGGGGTCTAAATACACTGAAGAATTTGCCGTTGAAAAGCTGGGCGGCGCAGTCAAGATCCGGGCGCTCACCGATGGGGAGCTTACAAAGATCGAAGCAAGGCACCTTAAAAACCTGAGCGCAGCAGGGATATCTCCCGAAGACCTGGGCGGCATTGGCGTAAAGGCTTGCCCCCACTGCGGTGGGTTGGTTAAAGATGCCGGCAGCGCGAAGGGAGTCACCCTTGAGCAGTCTGCAGTAACAGCTGAGAGCGCCAAGGAGCGGACCTGGAGTATCGTAGCCCTGGCCATGTCGGTGGACGGACAGGAGCGGATTGCGGAGGACGGCAGCCAGCTTGACGAAGAGAATAACGAGACTATAGCGGCCACGGTGTAGGGGACAACCCGC
>CAZIYV010000169.1:0-5675 GCA_964543575.1 uncultured Pelotomaculum sp. | reverse complement strand
GATCACTGACAGTATGGCAGGTTATCTCATGGCAAGAGGAAAGGTTGATCTGGTTATTGTCGGCGCCGATCGTATCACCGCCAACGGCGATGTTGCCAATAAAATAGGCACTTACGGTGTAGCGGTTTTGGCCAGGTACCACGGTCTGCCCTTTTACGTAGCCGCCCCCTTTTCCACCATTGACCTTAGCCTGCCCTCAGGCAATGAAATCCCTATAGAGGAGCGTGACCAAACCGAAGTAACTCACCTGGGCGGACACCCGGTGGCCCCGGCAGGCGTGCAGGTTTGGAACCCGGCTTTCGATGTCACGCCTAACCACCTGGTTACAGCGATTATTACCGAACGGGGGATTATCCGGCCGCCTTACAAGGAGAATCTCAAAAAACAATACGACATGATTTAAAGGATTAAACAGGATTTACAGGATTAAAGTACAAATGATTTAAATAATTGCCTATATAAATGTAGGTGCAAATTTATTCGCACAAATGTTTTAGCAGCACTAAACAAGTTCGGCGCTAACGCGCCTTGTTCGATTGAAATCGAACCTACATCATTTATTTTCATCCTCTGCCGGTCTGCATCAGCTGCATGGATGTCTAATTATCGATATGGCTTTTTAAAATACTAAAAAATTAAATTTCTTTTAATCCTGTTAATCTTTTAAAATCCTGTAAATCCAGTCTAAATGTTTAAATAGTACTAAGGATTAAATAATTTAAGGAGGCATATAGATGACCGATTATGTAGTAAGAAATATTAGCCTGGCCCCGGCCGGCAGGCTGAAAATAGACTGGGTGCGCGCTCATATGCCGGTGCTGAACGCCATCAGGGAGGAATTTGAACGGGCCCGCCCGTTTGATGGCCTGAGGGTGGCGCTTTCTATCCACCTGGAGGCTAAGACGGCGTACCTGGCCGAGGTAATCCGCGCCGGCGGGGCGGATGTGGCCGTCTCCGGCTCCAACCCGCTTTCGACCCAGGATGACGTCGCAGCCGCGCTGGCCGCCACCGGGATGAAGGTTTATGCCTGGTACAACGCCACCGCACAGGAATACAGGGACCACCTCCTGCATGTGCTTGACTGCCGGCCGCAGATAGTAATTGATGATGGCGGCGACCTGGTCAATTTGCTGCACACTGTGCGCAGGGAGCAAGCGGTGGAAGTAATCGGCGGGTGTGAGGAGACTACCACCGGTGTGCGGCGTTTGGAATCACTGGATAGGGACGGGAAGCTGTTGTTCCCGATGCTGGCAGTTAATGACGCTTTCTGCAAGTTTTTGTTTGACAACCGTTACGGCACCGGGGAATCGGCCTGGTCAGCGATAATGCGCACCACTAATTTGGTGGTGGCTGGTAAAGATGTGGTTGTGCTGGGCTATGGCTGGTGCGGTAAGGGTGTCGCCATGCGCGCCAGCGGCCTGGGAGCGCGGGTAATTATTTGTGAAGTCGACCCGGTCAGGGCTATCGAGGCCTGTATGGATGGTTACCGGGTGCTGAACAGTGAGGATGCCGGCGCGGTCGGGGACATATTTGTTACTGTGACTGGCTGCCGTGATGTGCTTGGCAAGCGACACTTTGCCAGAATGAAGGACGGAGCCGTTTTGGCCAATGCCGGACATTTTGACGTCGAGATTAACAAGCTGGAACTGGCTGAGTTGGCTCAATCACAAAGCCAGGCGCGTCAAAACATTATGCAGTATAACCTGCCGGGTGACCGCAAGATCTACCTGTTGGCGGAGGGCCGGCTGGTGAACCTGGCCGCGGGGGATGGGCACCCCACTGAAATAATGGACATGTCCTTCGGGATTCAGGCGCTCTCGGCCAAATATATCAAAGATAACGCCGGTGCAATGGACAAAAAGCTGTATCGCGTGCCGGAGATAATTGACCGGCGTGTAGCCGGCCTGAAATTAAAATCTTTAGGGATAGAGATCGACAGCCTTACTAAAGATCAGCAAGCTTATTTAAACGACTGGCAGCAATAAGTTATCGGAGGTTTGTTATGGGCAACATATTAATTCAGGGTGCAACTGTACTGACCATGGAGGCGCACGACGCTGTTTTTGAGGACGGGGAAATTGCCATTTCCGGGGACAAGATCATATCAGCCGGCCCGCGTGGTTCAGTTCCGGGCGAATTCAAGGCGGATCATTTGCTGGACGGGTCGGGTATGGTGGCCATGCCCGGTTTTATCAACTGCCACACCCATGCCGCCATGACCTTACTGCGCAGTTATGCTGACGATATGCCGCTGATGAAGTGGCTTAATGAAAAAATATGGCCGTTGGAGGCGAAACTGTGTAAGGAGGACTTTTACTGGGGAACGTTGCTGTGCTGCCTTGAAATGATCAAGTCAGGCACGACCACTTTTGCCGATATGTATTTCGAAATGGACCAGGTCGCCCTCGCTGTTGAAAAAAGCGGTATAAGAGCCTGCCTTTCGCGCGGCATGATTGGTGTGGCGCCAAACGCCCAGACAGCGATAGATGAAAACGTCAGGTTTGTGGAGGAATGGCAGGGAAAAGCCGGGGGCAGGATTACGACCATGTTTGGGCCGCACGCCACTTACACCTGTCCGCCGGAATATCTGAAAAAGGTAGTAAAACTGGCAGTTGATCATAATGTGGGGATCCACATACACGTGGCGGAGACCAGGGATGAAATCGATCAAATAAAGGAAAGCTATGGCCTGACACCAGTACAGTACCTTGACGACAGCGGTGTTTTCGAAGTTCCGGTACTGGCTGCGCACTGTGTGCATGTAAATCAGGATGACATAGCCATCCTGAAGCGGAAAAAAGTAAGAGTTGCCCACTGCCCTGAGAGCAATATGAAACTTGCCAGCGGCATTTCACCTGTCATAGAATTGCTTAACTCCGGAGTGGTGGTTGGCCTGGGTACAGACGGGGCCGCCAGCAACAATAACCTGGACATGATGGAAGAAGCACACAGTGCCGCCCTGCTTCAAAAAGTAGCCACAGGTGACCCAATGGCGCTGCCTGCTTTTGCCGCGCTGAGAATGGCCACCACAGATGGGGCTTTGGCTTTGGGCCTGGAGGATGTTGGAGTGATCAAACCAGGCCTGAAGGCGGACCTGATCCTGGTGGACTTCCGCCGCCCCCACCTTTATCCCAGGCACGACCTCTATGCCCATCTGGTTTATGCCGCTCAGTCCGCGGATGTTGATACCGTTATCATCAACGGTGAAATCGTCATGGCAGGCAGGCAGGTCCTAACCATGAACGAGGAAGAGGTAATGACGCAGGCGCAAAAATGCGCGGACCGGCTTGTAGGGGAGAAATAACTCTGGTTAGAATTCAGAATTCAGAATTCAGGAGACAGGAGACAGGAGAGGGCTACTACCCTGAAAACAAATTTCTGGGTGTAGGTGCGAATTTAAAGGAATGGGGACACACCTCTATTTTGGACCAGTCTCTGGGGCTGAGGAATGTCCCCGATCGGAATCTCCCCAGGTGTCTCAAAACAAGTTCGGCGCCAAACGCCGTGTTCGATGAAATCGAACCTACATCCCTTTGTGTTATTCTTACTACTGACTACTGTATTCTTAAAGAAGGTGTATATATGGCGGTTGTAAAACTAGCGGGGAACATGCGGCACAGGGTGGTTCACGGTCACTCCTGGGTTTACAGGACAGAAGTGGCGGAAATCAACGGAGATTTTCAGCCGGGTGACCTTGTGGAAGTTGTTGACCAGCGGGGCAGATTTATAGGTAACGGTTATATTAACCCCGCTTCGCAAATCCTGGTCCGGATCCTGAGCAGGGACAGCAGTGAAGCAATAGATCGTGATTTTTTCGTCAGGCGGATCAAGGCTGCTCTTGATTACCGCCGGAGGGTAGTCCAGGATTCTGACTCATGCAGACTGATTTTTGCCGAAGCGGACTTTATCCCGGCCTTGATTGTGGACAAGTTTGGAGCTTATCTGGTAATCCAGACCTTGGCGCTGGGTATAGATAAATATAAGGATTTAATCGTAGAAATACTTGAGGAGCTTTTGGCGCCGTCCGGCATTTATGAAAGGAATGACGCGACCGTCCGGGAGTTGGAAGGGCTGCCGCTCAAGGCAGGGTTCTTAAAGGGTCCGTTTGACACGCTTATAGAAATCAGAGAAAATGGCCTGCGCTTCCTGGTAGATCTTGAGGGTGGGCAGAAAACGGGTTATTTTCTCGACCAAAGAGAAAACCGCACCGCCTTAAAAGGCCTGGCTCAGGACGCCCGTGTACTTGATTGTTTCTGTCATACCGGGACATTCAGCGTATATGCCGCACATTTCGGAGCGAGGGAAGTTTGCGGCATAGATATAGCCTCTCCCGCGCTGGCTTTGGCCGAAAAGAACGCCAGGAGAAACAGTTTTGCAGGGATTTGCCGGTTTTACGAAGGCAACGCCTTTGACGAACTACGGGCATTGGAGAAAAAAAGAGAGAAGTTTGATTTAATCATCCTCGATCCACCGGCTTTTACCAAGTCCAGGCACTCGCTTGAAGGGGCGCTCCGCGGCTACAAGGAAATCAACTTGAGAGCTATGAAGTTGCTGGCGCCGGGAGGTTTCCTGGTAACCTGCACCTGTTCATATCATCTGGCCGAAAGCCGCTTCCTGGAAGTGATCCAGGATGCCGCGCAGGATGCAGGCCGCCAAATACGACTGGTTGAACTGAGACGCCAGGCCAAAGACCACCCGATGCTGCTGGCTTCTCCCGAAACATATTATTTGAAATGCGCGGTACTCCAGGTCTGGTAAATGATTGGCCAAAAATTGGATTATTTTTTTGGCGTGAAAATTTTTAAGAAGGAAATTTGTACTTTATACAAAATATAGTACTTATCATGAACAAGTTATTTGATATGTTTTGGCGGGGAAAGATCAAAAATTCGTTGCTGGCCGGTTTTTTGCTCCTGGCTTTGGCGCTGGTGGCTGTCACCATCACTGTTAGCTACCATTATTTAGATATTGAGATGACAGAAGCGGCCGCTGCTGCCCGGTCCATAGCCGTTTCCGCCGTTCTGGTTGTTATGGTTTTTCTGCCTGTTGTTATACTGGTTGCCAGGAAGATATCCTATCCATTAGAGGTGCTGTCGGAAGTCGCTGATGAGATTGCCAGGGGCAACTACGGGGTGACTTTAAACCTGGGTGCCAACCGGGAAATCAATACCCTGGCTGTTAGCTTCAATAGAATGTCAATGAAGCTGAAGGAACAGCGCGAGGTTCTTCTTAAACAGATAGCTTTGCTGGAAGCGCAGAAACAGGAAATCGCCGCTCAAAATGAGGAACTGGCCGAGGCGAACACCCGCCTTGAATTGATAGCTATCACCGACCAGCTCACCGGCGCTTATAACAGGCGCTATATCATGCGTGAAATTGAACAGGAGCTGGCCATATCCATCAGGCACGGCCTGCCCCTGTCAATAATTATGATTGATATAGATCATTTTAAAAATGTCAATGATACGCACGGTCACCAGGTTGGTGATGAGGTGCTGAAAGAAATAGTTCAGGTATTATCTTCGAGCATAAGGACCTCCGATTTGCTGGGCCGTTACGGTGGGGAAGAATTTATAGTTATCGCTCCTCTTACCGGCCTCCAGGAGACCCTGATCCTTGCAGAAAGACTCAGGGAAACAGCAAGTAAATGGCCATTTGAGACCACTTACGGGTTT
>CAZIYV010000168.1:0-5739 GCA_964543575.1 uncultured Pelotomaculum sp. | reverse complement strand
ATATCTATATATTACAATTATACGATTTATATGTCAACATAAATTCTGTAAAAAGTTTGGGGTCAAGCTTTTTAAGAGCTTGACCCCAATAGAAGGCATAAGTGATACCACAGTATCATCTCATTATTTCTTTACAGCTTCTTCTTTCACCAGCATATCCTTTTCCGCGCCGCAATTCTTGCACTTGCCGGGCTTGCAGCGGGCTTCCACCACCGCCCCGCAAGCCGCGCACTTAAAGACTGCCACTAACCCTCACCACCTTCCGCCGCTTTTCTGATCTGCCGCACCGCCGCAGCGATATCACCACTCCCGAAAATGGCCGAGCCAGCCACCAGGACGTTGGCTCCCGCTTTTACTACGCCGGCCGCGGTTTCCCGGTTAATACCGCCATCCACCTGGATTTCCGCGGTTGAGCCACATCTTTCCAGCATTTTTCTGACAGTTGTGATTTTGGGCAGCACTTCAGGTATAAAAGCCTGGCCGCCGAAACCGGGGTTGACCGTCATCAACAGCACTAAGTCCACCAGCGGCAGAATATATTCAATAACCGCCGGGGAAGTGGCCGGGTTGAGCGCCACACCCGCCCTGGCGCCTTTTTCTTTTATAAGCGACACAGTCCGGTGCAGATGATTGACCGACTCCGCGTGTACCGTGACCAGATCGGCGCCGGCCAGTATAAAATCCTCTATATATATACCGGGGTTCTCGATCATCAGGTGAACATCAAAAACCATATTGCTTTTTGGCCGCAGTGCTTTAACTATCAGAGGGCCGACTGTTATGTTTGGGACGAAATGACCGTCCATAACATCGATATGCAGGTATTCAGCGCCAGCCTCTTCAACTTTTAAAACATCCTGCAAAAGAGCAGTAAAATCCGCGGAGAGAATCGAAGGAGCTATTTTAACTGCGGTCATTAATACCTTCTCCTATCCATAAGTTCCTCCAAAAATTCCCGGTACTGACGGTAACGGGCTTCACCAATCTCGCCAGCTTCCACGGCTTCTCTGATCGAGCAGCCCGGCTCCTTGAAATGCAGGCAGCTGGCAAAATAACATCCCTGTTCATAGCCTGAAATCTCGGGAAAGAATTCAGCCAGTTTTTCCGGCTTTATGTCCGGCAGGTCCAGGCTGGTAAAACCTGGTGTGTCCGCCACAAATCCACCTTCCGGCAGGCTGATCAACTGAACATGGCGGGTAGTATGCCTGCCGCCTTTAAGCTTGGCGCTTACTTCACCTGTTCGAAGCCTGAGTCCGGGCATTAAAGTATTCAAGATCGATGACTTGCCTACCCCGGAAGGCCCGGCGAAAACGGAAACCTTCCCGGCCAGCAGCTGTCTTAAGCGCTCCAGTCCCTCGCCGGTCCTGGCGCTGGTAACAACTACAGGATAGGTTTGCTGGTAGCGGGACACAAGTTCAATTTGAACCTCACTGTTTAAATCGACCTTATTAAAACAAATTAATGGATCGATCTGATTTAACCTGGCTGAGATTAAAAAGCGCTCCAACAGCCCCGGGGTGGGGTCAGGCTCCCGCAAAGAAAACACAATCACCGCCTGGTCCACGTTAGCCACGGCCGGTCGCTTAAGTGAGGACCGGCGGGGCAGCACTTTTTCAACAACACCTTTGTGTTCAGAACCAGGTTTCACTTCCACCCGGTCACCGACCAGCACCTGTTGTTTTTCATGACGCAGGCGCCCGCGGAGGGAACATTCCCATTCTGTCTCACCGTCATGGATATAGTAGAAACCCCCGTAAGCCCTGACCACTAAACCACCAATCAGGGTTTCCAGACTACCCAATACTCTGCTCACCAACCAATTCTTGGTCTATATAGACTTGTATTACCGCTTTCCCATAGTATTGTACTTCTTTAATCACTTTTTCCCCGGAATCATGCATGCTGAAATAAAAATCCCTGCTGCCTTTCGCGTCACTAACCACAATCCTTAACTCGTGCCTTTTATTATCTTTCGGGATCTGGGCCTCCACCCTGGCCGACCGCGCAGCTGGCCCTGGACCGCTGCTTACGGTTACCTGTACCACAGAGTTTTCTTGAACCTCTGTTCCTTTAGCCGGGGTTTGACTTGTCACCTGCCCGGTAAAATAATCAGTACTCGCGGCTTTCTTTACGTTTGAATCGAGTTTCAACTTTAATTTTTCCAGTTCCGCACTGGCTTTGTCCACAGTCATGCCGGTCAAATCCGGCACCTGGCGTACTACAGGCTGAGGGCCTTTGCTGACGAAAAGCATAACACCGTCACCTTTTGACATCTTATCTCCAGGCTTTGGATCCTGATCCACAACTATTCCTACGGGATCATTGCTATACCTTTCCTGCACAGGGTCATTAACATTCAAATCATTTTTATTGATCTTGATTTTCGCATCATTTACAGGCAGGCCAATCACATTGGGAACATCACGCCATTCGGGACCCAGGCTCACAGACAGGGTTACCGTGCGGGTAACCTTAATTTTTGTTTCAGGCTCCGGGTCCTGAGAAATAACCATTCCCAGCGCTACAGAGGGGTGAGCGCTCTTGTTAACCTGGACGTGCTTTATACCCTGTAAGCGAAGCAAGCCCTCGGCATCTTCCTGTGTCTCTCCAATAACATCCGGCATCTTTACCTCCGGAACGTTCAGATAGTACCAAAAACCTGCCGCCCCCGCAATGAACAGCCCAAGGACGATCAAGGATACCCAGAACCAGGCCGGCCGGCGGCCAGCTTTCGCCCTGCTCCCCACCTCGGGTTGGAGCTTCTCCTGCTGGGGCCAAACTGTAGGAATTACCCTGGTGGCAAACTCGTCGTCCTGCCTGGACTCCCCGGCAGCACCCACCGTTATCTTTTCCAGGTCAACTGCCATGTCCCTGGCTGTTTCGTAGCGGTCAGCAGGTATTTTTGCCATGGCCCGGGCGATTACCCTCTCCAGTCCGGGGGATACGGCGGGATTAAGGGTGGAAGGACGGGGAGGACTTTCCTGGATGTGTTTTAAAGCCACTCCGATAGGCGTCTCTCCCTGAAAAGGCAGCTGGCCTGTGACCATCTCATACAACACTATACCCAGGGAATATATATCGGACTGCGGTCCAGCGGTTTCACCCCTCGCCTGTTCGGGAGAGAGGTAGTGAACCGAACCGACTATTGTGTCAGTCTGGGTTAAAGTTGCTGTTGTGGCTTCCCTGGCGATACCAAAATCGGTCAGCTTGGCCCGTTCCCCTTTAGTCATTAAAATATTTTGCGGCTTTACATCCCTGTGCACAATATTGTTTTCATGAGCATGCTGTAGGGCCTCACTGATCTGGCGGGTAATTTCAACCGCCCTGTCAGCCCGCAGCGCACCCTGCGCTCTGACCAGGTTTTTCAGATTATCCCCTTCCACATATTCCATAACCAGGTAATGGACTTCGCCTTCCTGCCCAACGTCATAAATACTGACTATGTTTGGATGGGAAAGGCTGGCGATAGCTTGAGCCTCCCTGCGAAACCGCTTTACAAAATCTTCATCGCAGGTAAACTCGGGCCGTAGAATCTTGACGGTTACCAGCCGGTTCAGCAAAGTGTCCCGCCCTTTGTAAATAATGGCCATTCCTCCGCCGCCGAGCTGCTCTAAAAGTTCATACCGGTTCCCCAAAAGTTTCCCAATCAATCACATTCACCTCAAATCCATAGTTAACTGAGTCGTGGGTCGCTATATAAACACTAATCTTTACGACTAGACAATTCTCAATGTCTTACGTCTCACATCTCACGTCCTAAATTGCAGGTCTGGATCTTGAGACAAGGGGACGGTTCTCCTGTCTCACTCAACTCAAGTGTCATTTGAGACAAGAGAACCGTCCCCTTGTCTCTGTGTCCCCTTTTTGTAGGTTCGGATTTATCCGAACAATTTGTGCGACTAAAGTCGCACCTACATCTTATACGTCTCACATTTTACTCTAGTATCCTTCGGCGGCGGCAGCGGCTAAAAGGCGTCCCGCAATTGGAGCGGCGACCCCACCGCCGGAGCCCCCGTTTTCTAAAATTACAGCTACCGCCAGAGTCGGCTGGCTGGCTGGCGCAAATCCGATAAACCAGGCGTGGGACGAGCCGTGCGGGTTCTGCGCCGAACCGGTCTTCCCGGCAACCTGCATCCCGGACACAGCGGCCCCTGTCGCAGTGCCGTAACGCACAGCATCAAGCATGCCCTCTTTGATGATTCCCGCAATTTGCGGAGTGGTGGCAGTCAGCCATTTTCGTCCGGATGTTTGCAATATCACCTCACCCATCGAATCCTTAACGGTATCCACCAGGTAAGGCCGCATCATTACGCCTTTGTTCGCTACAGCCGAGGCCACCATGGCCATCTGCAGCGGGCTTACCAGAACCTCGCCCTGACCAATGGCGCTGCTGGCCAGCTCAGCTGGATGCAGCTTGTCGGTTGGGGCCATCGTACCCGCCCGCGCGGGAACCTCCATACCGGGATCCTGGGTCAGGCCAAAAGCCTTTACGGCTTTTTCAAAACCTTCCGGCCCCAGGTCAACACCCAGTTGGGCAAAAGTAGTGTTGCAGGAAACGGCAAGCGCTTTTTTTATATCCACTTCGCCGTGTACGCCTGTATCCATAAGCTTGTAACCGTTGACTTCAATAAAGCCGGGGCAGTTAAACGTCTTTGCGGCAAGGCCAGTCTTTTCAGCCAGCGCGCCGGCAGCGGTTACCACCTTGAAAGTCGATCCCGGCGGGTAGGCGCCCTGGGTGGCACGGTTAAGCAGCGGTGAGGCCTCATTCGCAACCAGACTGCTCCAGATATCGCCCAGCCTGTTGGGGTCAAAGCTGGGACTTGAAGCCATCACCCGCACCGCTCCAGACCGGGGATCGAGGAGAACCACCGCTCCCCGCCGTCCGCCCAGCATGTCCACAGCTAATTCCTGCAGGTCAGCGTCCAGGGTGAGGACCATATCCCCGCCGGACTGCTGCCTGTCAAGAATCTTGTTGACATAGTTCCTAATCCGGTCGGCGCCTTCCCTCCCCAGGAGATAGCGGTCATACGTGGATTCAAGACCCGCCCTGCCATACAGTTCCGAAACATATCCTATCAGATGAGCTGTCTCACTTCCCCTTGGATAAACACGCCTGCCTCTGCTGTCTGTAAACTCGGTCCTGGCCAGGACATCGCCTTTGGCATCATATATAGTGCCGCGCAGGACCTGGGCCTCATATTCCTGGAATCGGTGATTATAGGTGTTAGCAGCAATAGCGGGCCCTCTGATCACCTGAAGGTACGAAAGGTAAACGACCAGAATCGCAAACAGCCCAAGCATTAGAATTCCCAGTTTTAAAATATTATTTTTCATGATTCCGCAGCTGCCTCGTGCGAGATATTCAGCAGAAGCCCCAGCAGAATAAAGTTAGCCACCAGCGAACTGCCGCCGTAACTAATATACGGCAGGGTTACACCTGTTAAAGGCAGCAGCCCTGTCACCCCGGCCATGATGATAAATGCCTGCAGCCCCAAAAGAGCTGTAAAGCCCGAAGCGGCAAGAGTGGCAAATTCGTCCCTGGTGTTCAGGGAAATCTTAATGCCCCTGTAAACGTAAATCATAAACAAAACTATTATAGCCGCGCCGCCGAGCAGGCCCATTTCTTCACAAATGGCTGAAAAAATGAAATCCGAGTGCACCAGGGGAATAAAGCCTGGATAGTCCTGGCCGACACTGTCCGCCAGCACCCCGCCCGAACCAAGGGCAGAATAAGACTGG
>CAZIYV010000167.1:0-5874 GCA_964543575.1 uncultured Pelotomaculum sp. | reverse complement strand
CCTAATGTTGACACATGGCCTTGAAGGAGATGCAATCTATTTTCTCCTTCTTGAGCGGATATATCGCCGCAAGGATCTTGAGTTAGATATTTCTGCGTCAGAAACAGGGGAAGAAATGCGACAGATACTCAGGGTGAAATTCCAGATAACAAATGAAAAACTGGATGCGGTATTAAAAACCGCATTGCGTTGGGGCTTGTTTGATAAAGCTGTTTATGACGAGCGCGGCGTCCTTACCAGTGATGCTATAAAGCGCCGAGCGGCTGAAGTCTTTGAAAAACGGGCAAAAGCGAAAGAAAAGTACCAAAAATCAAAGGGAATTTCTGACACAGAAACCAGGGAAGAAACTCCCCAAGAAACTGGGTCAGAAACGCCGGAAAGAAAAGAAAAGAAAAGAAAAGAAAAAGATATTAATAATGATGATGATCACGCGCCCGTTAAACCGGAATTAACAACAGTTTTTGAAAAGGAATTTGCCCGGCCTTTGTCACCCTTGGAGGTAGGGCAAATAACAGATTGGGAAGCAGATCACCCCATACCTTTTATTTTAGAGGCATTAAAGCGGACAGTCCTAAACGGTAAGCAAAACTTTAAATACATCAACAGTATCCTGCTCGAGTGGAAGAAAAATCACGTTTTAACACTGCAGGATATAAAGGTCTACGACCAACAGTACCAGGCCAGAAAGAACATTAAGGGTGGACAAGCACGGGCGCCAGACAAAGCATCACCTCAACAAAAACCAATGCCCCGTGCCTATAGCACTATCCAAAACGCTGTAGAGAGGATGAAGCAAAATGACACCGGATGAGATAGGTATTTTAATATCAATGACAGCCGCAAACTTCCCTCACGTACAAGAGAAAGACCTGGGGCCAACTGTTTTACTCTGGAGCGAGATACTGTCAGACATCCCGTTTAAAGTGGCAAAGGCCGCCATTATTAAGGTGCTTGCTACGGCAAAATTCTGGCCAACGGTGGCAGAGATAAGAGAAGCGGCGGCATCGCTGACAGCGGGATCTGCTCCTCTGGTAGCGGACGCCTGGGCGATGGTACGCGAAGCTATACGCAGGGACCTGCCGGAAAACAGGCTGCATCCTGCCATACAACGGGCCATAAGAGGGTTTGGAGGGCTGGATGGAATTGGATACTCAGAAAACATTGAGATTATACGGTCGCAGTTTTTTAAGATTTATGAGCCGGTGGCCAGGGATGAACAGCAGCAGGCGGCGCTGCCGGAAAGCGTCAGGCAGTTTATTGGTGGGGTGGTAAAGGAACTGCCTTCTGGGTTTAATCAGCCTGAGCAGGCCTGAAAAATAAGCTCATGAAGATGGGCAAATAAAAAAAGAGCTGTTTCCAGCTCTAAAGTATCAACTCGGACCCTTAGGCATACCTGTTGTATCTTTTAGGCTTTCATATTCAATCAGTTCAGGCTTTTCGTATTCTTTCAAGTTTTCACCTCCCTGGAAAGTGATGGTTGAGATTATTGTAACTGGTAAAGAAATCTTTGTAAATAAGATTTGGAGATAACGCCTTATGACCAGACTAAGCGAGCGCCAAGCCCGGCAGATGGGCATAATCCCGGAGCCGGTTAAAAAGAAAAAATCACATATTACCAAGATCCACTTCCCCGCGGTCCAGTGGGACGCCAAGACCTTCCCAGGGGGAACCTGGCTGCAGGTTCCGTTCGTTCCCCCTTCACTCAACGAGTGGAAGAACTGGCACTGGGCGAAGCAGGGGAGGTACAAGAAGGACCTGTACCAGGCTGTTCGCCTGTTAGTTCTGGCGGCAAAGCTGCCCAAGTATGAACGGGCCACAGTGCAGATTGTATACTACCACGCCACAAACCGCCGGCGCGATCCGGCCGACAACTGGGCGCCGAAGTTTCTCATGGATGCGTTGGTCCGGGGCGGGATTCTGGTGGACGATTGCGGGGATAAGGTGTACGTGCCACCGGTGGGGATGGAAGTGGACTCGGTGAGGCCGCGGACTGAAGTGTTTGTTTGGGGGAGAAGATGAATATAGGTTTTATAATGCAAGCGAGATAAAGCTAATCTTTTGCAGCGCGATAATAATTCTTGTACTGAATAGGGGGACCATAGTAATAATAACCGCGATAATTAGGGTATGTCGAATCAAAGTATATATAGATTGGTGCATTGTCCAGTTCCGGGTGGGCAATAAAAAAATCTTTATCAGCGTTTCTAATTGCAGCTAATGCCAGTGGCAGTTCTTTTCTGAAAATATTGTACCTTAGTTTAGTTAGAGCAGGACCGTATCCCCCTACATAAACGTATGCCCATAAATAAATGCTGTTGTTATTATCATAATATCGCCAATCGGCCAGAACCTCATCCCTTGTAGGATTTATTTTATCAAATGCATATTGTAATCCGATCGTCACAAATAGCTCGGCAGTAACATCAGAATGGGTTTGAGTATACTTTCTACCTAAAACTGGTTCCCTGGTAGTGACGTCTCGGAATTCTACAGATAATTTATTAGGATTAAATCTTTCCACAGTCTATCACTCTTTTTCATAATTGTATTCTGCGGAAAGAGTAGTTGTGATTGACCTGGTGTTAATTTTTAGCATCGAATAGAGGGGGGCTGAAATTGGGGGAAAAGCTTCAGATTGTGCGTTGTCCATTGTGCGGTAACTATACAGAAAAGCAGGAATTCGATTTTTGGAAGTGTCCTAACTGTGAATGCGAGATATGGCCCCACGAAAAGGAAGATGGTCCGGATGCAGTTGCGAGGGCAGCCAGAGCTGCGTTCCAGGAGGATATGCGGGTCGGATTCTTCGGGTTTGGGGGTAAACGGTCTGGTGGGAGCCGGGGTAAGAGGTACGGGAATAAGAAGATGGCAGCCCCGCTTTTCAGTGGGAGGCATATTTTGGTTTAGGGTATTGACGCGGGGGCGAACAGATGTTATAAGTAAAGTAGCTACCCGTCACTATGTGGCGGGTTTTTCACGACTATCTTAATAAATAAGAAATGTTTATAATTCCCCGAATATGGTTAATATATTCATAAATTTATTTGAAAGGATTGACTTAATGCACCTATCAGAAAAAGAGATAGTGGTTATAAAAGTTGTTTGGTCTAAGTTAAGTCCCCAAAATACTGAAATTGGGGTCGATGAAGTAGAGGATGAATTTCCAGGTGATCGTGAGATTCGCCAAATCCTTGAAGCCCTTGCCCAAAAAGAACTCTTAAGATTCTCGGGTCCAGAGCATAGAAGTATAAGTTACTTCAAAGATATGGAACGAAAGTTTTTAGAGTTGCAAAAAAATGGTTTCAAGAAGCTGTAAAAAGATAGCGCCTCTTTCAGGCGCTTTTCTTATGTCGCTATTTGTCGGAATATTTGTCAAGGATAAGTCCTCTTCCTGTCGAAGTTTTTGGGAAACGGGGAGGGGTTAAAAGTGGAAATTAAATTGGAGGATATTACGGGCGAGGATATAATTCAAAAGTTAGAGGATAACCAGAAACAGATTGAAGAATTAAAGAACATAAATAAATCTCTAATATCAGAGCAAGTTGAGCTGTTTAGTGCATTTGTTAACAAATTAATGCCAGTACTAAATTTTTTACGAGACAATAGGTATAATTTTTCACACCCAATACTTAAACCAGCATCATTAAGAGGGCCTGTAATCGGTTATAATAAAATTGATAATTTGCTCTTTGTTTTTGATGTTAGAGAGAATTGTATTAGACAGGTAAATTTATTTAATAAAGAGGAATTTATAGTTACTTTTTATCACTTTTTCGAGAATAATAATTTTGAGATTGCGATGGACGGACTGTTATCTGTATTGAAAAAACAAAACGAAACTATTAATACTTATCGAGAGAATAATGAAAAGAGAGCTTCGGGAATAAAAGCTTATAGGATTTAATAACATAGAATTGTTGAATCGAAAGAAACATAAACGCTGCCTGTCTATTACAAAGGTAGCGTTTTCTTTTTGTCATATGTCGGGGAGAAGGTGAGGTGGTGGGCCGGGCCGCTAAACACAACTGGAAACGTCTCTTCACGGAATTTCAGCACGGCGAATATAAAAGCCTTACCGAGTTCGCGGAGCGGAAGAAAATCAGCTACGATCTGCTCCGTAAAGAGTTTAAAAAACTTGGATATAAAAACGGTCACCAGAGCACCGAAACCGGACAAAAACAACCGGACAAAATAACCGGACAAAAAGAGAGACCGGACAAAAAACAGGATCTGCCGAAAAAGGCCCCGGTCGGTGGACGCCAACTGGATGAAAATGGCCTGACCGCCCAGCAGAAACTGTTTGTCTCGGAGTACCTACTGGACTTTAACGCTACTCGGGCCGCTATCGCAGCCGGCTATTCAAAGCGCACAGCCTACTCTATCGGCTGGGAACTGATCAGAAAGCCGGCCATTCAACAGGAACTGCAGCGCCAGACCGAGGGTGATGTTATCCGGCTCGGCCTTAACCGCGAGCGCCAACTTTTAGAGTATATGAGGATCGCCTATGCCAACGTGGGCGACTATGTGAAGTTCGGGCAAAAGGAAGTACAGGTTATGGGGCCATTTGGACCTCTCTATGAAAAGAAAGATGATAATGATGGCGATGAAGGTGGCGGTGGGAACTCTCCTGCACCGATAACAAAGATAGTTAACTATGTTGACTTTGAGCATAGCGAGGCAGTTGACACTTCCCTTATCAGCGAGGTTAAGCAGGGCAAAGATGGCGTTAGTATCAAGCTTCACGACAAAATGAAGGCCCTGGATAAGCTGGATAAGTATCTGGATCTGCTGCCGGACCACCACAGGCGAAGGATTGAAGAAGAGCGGCTTAAAATCGAACAGGAGCGCCTGCAGCTTGAAAAATCTAAGGTTCTGGGCGATCCCGATGAGACTGAAGACGACGGTTTCATAGACGCGCTTCACGGCAAGGCAGGTGAGGCGTGGGATGAATACAGCGAGGAGACTGAAGAGTAAGCCTTTCAAGTGGGCGCCGCTGTCAAAGAAGCAGCTTCAGGTAATGACCTGGTGGATGCCGGGCTCACCGGTCAAAGACAAAGACGCCATAATCTGTGACGGCGCCGTCCGGTCCGGTAAAACACTGCCCATGTCCCTTTCTTTTGTGGTCTGGGCAATGGAGACTTTTGATGATCAGAACTTCGGTATGGCCGGCAAGTCAATCGGAGCGCTCCGGCGCAACGTCGTCCAGCCTCTGAAGAAAGTTTTAAAAGGCCGCGGCTATAAGGTCAAAGACCACCGGTCCACTGAGAACTATCTTGAGATATTCTGGAAAGGCCGGGTCAATTATTTCTACCTTTTTGGAGCCAAGGACGAGCGCAGCCAGGATTTTATTCAGGGCATCACCCTGGCCGGCATGCTCTTCGATGAAGTAGCCCTGATGCCGGAGAGCTTTGTCAACCAGGCCACGGCCAGGTGTTCGGTCGAGGGCGCCAAGCTCTGGTTTAACTGCAACCCTGAAGGGCCTTACCACTGGTTTGCCGCCCAGTGGCTGGATCCTGAAAAACTCAAAGATAAAAACGCTGTTCATCTTCACTTTACCATGGACGACAACCTGTCGCTGTCGGAAAAGGTGAAGGAGCGCTACCGCCGGATGTACTCCGGCCTGTTTTATAAGAGGTTTATTCTGGGCCTATGGGTACTAGCCGCGGGTGTTATATACGATATGTTTGATGACGCGGTCCATGTTATCAACTGTCCAACTGAGGGGTACATAGAATACGGCGTGGCTGTTGACTATGCCACGGCCACTGTAATGACATTCGGGCTATATGGCGTCATAGGGAACAAGGTATACCTGATCCGCGAATACTACTATGATGCTAAAAAGAAAGGCCGGCAGAAGACGGACGGCCAGTTTGC
>CAZIYV010000166.1:0-6010 GCA_964543575.1 uncultured Pelotomaculum sp. | reverse complement strand
ATATCGAGGCCGACGTTGACCTACAACGATCTCTTCAAGGGCCGCTGCTCCGAGCCAAATCGCGCTTACTTCGTGACCACTTCAACAAGGAATCGGAAGGCAATTTTCACGACATGGGATAGCGCCAGAATCGTCGTGCGGGAAATGCGAAGACTGCACGACGATTCTTGCTTAGACAGTATGGCATGGGTTCTGATGCCTGATCATTTGCACTGGCTATTTCAGCTTGGTGAAAAGTATAATTTGTCTGATGTTATCAGACTTTTTAAAGGGCGTTCTGCCAAGTGTGTTAATGAAGCCTATAAGAGACAGGGGTCAGTTTGGCAGAGAGCATATTATGACCATGCAATAAGAAAACATGAAGATATACGAGAAATTACACGTTACATGGTAGCAAATCCTTTGCGTGCAGGTATTGTGGAAAATATAGGTGAATACTCCTTGTGGGATACAATATGGTTGTAAGATTAATTTTGCCCGACCCAAAGCAAAAAAATGTTCGGATGAATCCGAACCTACAGTTTGGGGGCCTGAACCCGAGTTTGGTTGTTTTGAGGTGGTGTTGATATGCGGCTGGAAGAAAAACTAAAATATCTCCCCGCCGGGCCGGGGGTTTACCTGTATAAGGACGAAGCCGGTAACATCATTTATGTCGGCAAGGCTTTGTCGCTCAAAAACAGGGTCCGCTCATATTTCCAACACGGTGCGCAGCAGCCGCCAAAAACCAGGCTCATGCTCGAAAAAGTGACCGATCTTGATATCATCGTCACCGACTCGGAAGTGGAAGCGCTGATTCTGGAGCAAAACCTGATCAAGGAACACCGCCCCCGCTACAATGTCATGTACAAGGATGACAAAAGCTATCCCTATCTGAAGGTAACCCTGGGGGACGATTTTCCCAGGGTTATGATTACCCGCCGCCATATCAAAGACGGCGCCAGGTACTTCGGACCTTATACCCGTGTGGGTGCGGTAAATGAAACCATGCGCCTGCTTAAAAAGATATTTCCTTTCCGCTCCTGCAAGCAAAAAGAGCCGGCAGTCAGGAGCAGGCCCTGCCTGAATTACCATATCAATCGCTGCCTGGGGCCGTGCAGCGGGCAGGTTGACCGGGATAAATACCGGTCTATGATCAATGAGGTATGCCTTTTTCTGGAAGGCCGGCAGGAGGACCTGATCAAGCTTATGGCGGCGAGGATGGAAGAAGCGGCGGCAAAGCTGGAGTTTGAGCGGGCCGCACAGTTGCGCGATCAACTGCAGGCGATGCGCGAGGTTGTTGAGAGGCAGAAGATTATCACCGGCGGCTTTGAGGACCAGGATGTGGTGGCTATGGCACAGGCGCCGGACGAGGCCTGCGTGATGGTGTTTTTTGTGCGCGGCGGCAAGCTTATCGGACGGGAGCACTTTATGCTGAAAGGCACGGAAGGTTTGAGCGGGCAGGATGTGCTGACCGCTTTCATCAAGCAGTATTACACTGATGTTGACTTTGTGCCCGGGGAAATCCTGCTGGCTGCGGAAGTTGGCGAGGAGCAGCCGGTCATTGAGACCTGGCTGACGGGGAAAAGGGGAACCAGGGTGTTTTTGAAGACGCCCCGGCGCGGTGAAAAGAAAAAATTGGTGGAGATGGTGGCCAAAAACGCCAGCCTGACACTGGAGCAGGTCCGTTTGGCGGAGGAGTCCCGCCGTGACAGCACGGTGGAGGCACTGGCCGAACTGGCCGGGAAACTGGGCCTGGAGAAACCGCCTTTTCGCCTTGAATGTTATGATATATCCAACACCCAGGGGGTTGACAGCGTTGCCGCTATGGCTGTTTTCGAGGAAGGCAAGCCTGCCCCCGACCAGTACCGGCGCTTTAAAATACGCACCGTAGTGGGGCCTGATGATTTTGCTTCCATCCAGGAGGCGCTGCGGAGGCGTTTCGCCAGGGCTGTGGAGGAGCGGGAGCTTTTGAGCACAGGCCAGATTTCCAGCAAGGAAGCAAAATTTCATGTGCTGCCCGACCTGGTGATTATTGACGGCGGCAAGGGGCAGCTGTCCGCCGCCCGCCACGTCATGAGGCAGCTGGGCTTTTCCCGTATTCCCGCTTTTGGCCTGGCCAAGGAGGAGGAACTGCTTTTTGCCGAGGGACAGGCCGATCCCATCAGCCTGCCGCCGACCTCCCGTGCGCTGCAGCTGCTGCAGCGCCTGCGCGATGAAACCCACCGCTTTGCCGTGACGTATCACAGGAGCCTTAGAGGCAAAGCCAGTCTCAAGTCGCTTTTGGACGAGGTGGAAGGTATCGGCGATGTCCGCCGCCGCTCCTTGCTAAAAGCCTTCGGCTCGCTGCGGGAGATTGAAAAAGCAACGCCGGATCAGCTTGCCGCGGTAAAAGGTATGAACAAAAAAGCGGCCCAGGCTGTTTATGATTTCTTTCACAGATAGGTACCAAAAAACTAACCCCCGAGCAGCTAGCGAGTTTCTTTTGGGCTATAATGTAATTTATGTTAAAAATAATAGATATTCGACAATATTAGACATGTTCTCTAAAGGTAAACATACAATTTATACAGAAGAACCTCCTAAGCTATGGCAAAGTATTAATTTTGTCTTTTATGTGGGAGGGTTTTTTATGGGTAGATTATATCTGTTTTTGTGCTCTTTCATTTTTACACTGGTATCATTCAATATTTTGGCTTATGCGGCAACAGAGATACCAGACATACCGTTTATACCGGCGTCTTATTACGGATCGGTTAAATTTGCAAATGGTGACGCAGTGCCCGCAGGGACAGTACAAGCTTATGTTGAAGGGGAAAAGCGGGGTGAGCTGTCTTTTACCGGGGGTTTTTACGGTAGTGAATATGGGGCATTAAAATTAACCGTTCAAGGTCCAAATGAAATATATGGAAATCCTGTAACTTTTGTAGTGGTTATAAACGATCGGAGTTATCAGGCCCAGCCTAATGAACCTGTTGTTTTAGAAGCGGAAGATATCAGGCAGGTTGATCTTAGAATTACGTGTTGCACGAAAGTTACTGCTCCAAATGGAAATGAGAATTGGTTGACAGGATCAAACCATAATATTACCTGGGAATATAACGGTGGCTGTTGTGCTTCTGACGCCATGATCTCACTTTACAAGAATGACGTATTCCAATACGTGATTGCACCCAACGTCAGCATGAGCGGTGGTTCCTGCAGTTGGACGATACCTGCCAACCAGGCCGCCGGGAGTGATTACAAGATAAGGGTTTGCTGCGACGAGGACGATAATATATGTGACTTTAGCGATGGCAGTTTTAGCATAAGCAGACCGATAACCGTCACCTCCCCCAACGGCGGCGAAAGCTGTGTGGTAGGCACGACGAGAGACATCACCTGGAACTGCTTGGGAGCGGGGTGTTCTTCCGACGTAAGGGTTTCCCTGTACAAAGGCGGGATCAAACAGTACCTTATAGCGTCAAACGTACCCGTTGGCGATGGTTTATACAGATGGACCATACCCGCTTCGCAGCCCACTGGGAGCGATTACGAGATCCGGGTTAGCTGTAACGCGGACTATAATATATGCGACTATAGCAACGGTAATTTTAGTATAAGCGGTCCACTGGCCGTCACCTCCCCCAACGGCGGAGAAAACTGGGTGGCAGGCACAACGAGAGACATCACCTGGAGCCACCTGGGAGCGGGATCTGCCCATGTAAAGATTTCCCTGTACAAGGGTTCAAAAAGACATCGCGTTATAGCGACAAACGTGCCCATTGGCGATGGTTTATACAGATGGACCATACCCGCTTCGCAGTCCGCCGGAAGCGATTACAGGATCCTTATCAGCAGCTGCTATGCAGGCCGCAGTATATGTGAATTCAGCGATAGTTTCACCATCAGCACCCCCTGAATGGTGCCAGTTGTTGAATTGTTGAATAACTCCTGGCAACGGATTAAAATTGACCCTGCAGTACCTTAGTCACCAGGGACCGATCCTTTTTTAGATAACGGGCTACCTCGGAACGTTTATAAGCATGATCTCTGACAGCTTCTATAATAAATTGTTTCCGCGCCAGCACACAGTTCTGTACGCGGCTTTCGCCCTGAAGTTCTTCGGTAGTTGTTTGAAGGCTCACGGCTATAACACCAGCTAACTCATCAAGACCGGGACGTATTTCATTCTTGTCATTTTTCTCGCTGCTAGAGGGAGTTCGCTTCTTAGCAAACTCTAGTTCATATCCTTCAGCGTTTTCCTCCAACAATTCATTTAGTTCTTTAGCTATTGGCTCATTAAAATAGCCCAACCAGAATTCCCGGTTTACCAGAAAATCATCTCTTTTGCCGCACAGGTCCAGATAACTGCTCCACGGATATTCTGACAATTTTCCCGACAGCCCGGCCTCCAATGGATTCCTGTGTATGTAACGGCAAAGAGACATGAGATAACTCTCATCCAGGCAAACCTGCGAATCGAATCTCCCTTGGAAAACATGCCCCACCCGTTCATGCGTCTGGTTAAATATCCGGGCATATACGCTGTGGATGCTGTGGATGACGTCGGAAATGGGTACTCTTCCGGTGCGAACCAGCCAATGCACATGATTTGTCATCAAAACATAAGCGTAAACGTCAAACTCCAACTCCCGACTATATTTCCGCCACAACCTGAGATATACTTCGCGGTCCTTATCAGATAAAAACAACGCATCCCGGTTATTGCCACGGGCTGTTACATGATATATCGTATTGATTGCATACGGACGGGGGTCTCTGCCCATATTGATCACCTAAATACTACTTATTCTCCAAAACATCCCATTCCCCTTTTTTTGGGCGAAATTCAACAATTCAACAATTCAACAATTCAACAATTCAACAACTGGCACCAAAAATTGGCACCAAAAATTAAATTTTTTAAAAATTTGTACGATTATATTATTAGAGTTAGTAGGCGGTAGAAGGGTTGAAATAGATGGGCGACTCTGACAAGAATCAAAATTCTGCTTTAGCGCTGATTGTTGACGATCAGAATTTTATCAGGCAATTTTTGCGGCGTGTATTTGAACGTGATGGATACGAGGTCACAGAAGCTGAAGACGGCGAGCGGGCTCTTTCTGTTTTTTTGAATGCAAAGCCGGATATTGTGCTGATGGATATTATGATGCCGGTCATGGACGGTCTTGTTGCTTTGTCACGCCTGCGTCTGCTGCCGGGCGGCAAAAACACGCCGGTGATAATTACCACATCTATTAAAGACAGCCAGTCTGTTGAAAAAGCTTTTGAGGTTGGCGCCGATGATTTTATCGTAAAGCCAATTAACCCGAATGAGCTGCTTTACCGGGTCAGCCGCTTGTTAAAGGCCAGGGAAACCGCCATTCTTCTGGACCGCAGTGAAGCATACGCACAATCTATAATTAATCTGGCCCTAGATGGTATAGCCACTACTGGTTCTGATAAATCTTTAAAAACGCTGAACCCTGCTGCCGAGCGTATTTTTGGATATAGTTTTTCGGAAATGATCGGGCATAACGTCGGCAAGTTAATACCGGAATTGAATAGATACCTTGATGATTTTACCAGGGACTTAAGCGTGGAAAGTTTTGGGCTGCATAAGAACGGTTACAGATTTCCCCTGGAAGTTAGTATAATAAGATTTCTTGAGGATGAATGGCTTTTTACCGTTCGTGATATTACCAACAAAAGAAAAGCGGAGGAACGGTTAAACAAAAAAATTGCTAATGAAAAGATGCTTTCCGAAATATCATTCCGCTCATTTTTTGAAAACTTTGAAGAAATTAGTCGCATACGATCTCAAGATGGTCGTGATATTACCAAACCCAGAAAAGTATATGATGAACTGCAAAAGGCGTATAAACAATTTAAACATTTGTTAGCCGCGGTACCTTCAATTTTAATTGGGGTGGATACGGATGGTCTGATCACTGTATGGAACAGCGCGGCGGAAAAAAACTTCAACATTCTATCCTCTGATGTAGTCGGCCGGCCATTTTTTGAATGTGGCATACAATGGGACTGGAGTAAA
>CAZIYV010000165.1:0-6151 GCA_964543575.1 uncultured Pelotomaculum sp. | reverse complement strand
CCCTGCCGGCTCCCAGCCGTACTGCGGTACGAGCCACATCCATGGCTACGTCACCGCCGCCGATGACGATTACGTGACTGCCGACGACAGGATGCCCGCCTGTGTTGGCCTCATGTAAAAATGTCAGCGCCTTCAATACCCTGGGGTGTTCAAAACCAGGCAGAGGCAGGCCTTTGCTTTCTGAGAGGCCTACCCCGATAATGACTGCGTCATATTCTTCTCTCAGCCGGGAAATGGTTACATCCCTGCCTACATCTATTCCGGTGCAAGCCTGTACGCCAGCTGCGAGGATTTCCTCTACGTCCTTTTTCAGCATCTCCCGCGGCAGGCGGTAGGTGGGCAGGGAGGTCAGGAAATGCCCGCCCAATGACTGGTTTCTCTCGTAAACCACCACCTGGTGGCCCAACTGGGCCAAATCGTAGGCGGCGGTAAGCCCGCCCGGTCCCGCTCCCACCACTGCCACTTTTTTGCCGGTTGACTGGGCGCGGGCGACCGGCTGCCGGTTGGCGCCAACCGCCTCAACCGCAAACCTTTTCAAGTTACGGATGGATAAGGGCGCATCCACAACAGCCCTGCGGCAGTTATCTTCACACGGGTGAGGACATACCCAGGCGCACACGGAAGGAAAGGGGTTGCTGACGCGGATCAGGCGGTAGGCTTCCCCATAGTCCCGCCTGGCTATGGCAGCCAGGTAGCCGCGCACGTCTGTGTTAACAGGACAGGCATTGGTGCATGGCGGTAAAAGTTCGGTCATTCCAACATTACCTCCAAAATACTAGTTGTCTATTGATGTAAGGTTTAGAAAAGCCCCATCACTTTCCCGGTGTTTACATCCACGTCTATTCTCCGGAAAGCCGGGTCGGAGCCCGTGCCCGGCATCAGGCTGATTGAACCTGTCATCGGACAAAGGAACTTAGCTCCGGCAAAAATCAAGACATCGCGAACAGGCAGGATCCAACCCTTGGGTACACCTTTCAGGGTGGGATCATGCGTCAGGCTCAAGTGGGTTTTGACCATCATGGTGGCAAAGTCGGCAAACGCAGGGTCAGATTCAAAACGCTTTGCTTTCTCTTCCGCTTCCGGCGTCCAGGAAACTCCGTCAGCCCCGTATACCTCTCTGGCTATTGCTTCCACTCTCTGGCGCAGCGGCATCTCCAGCGGGTATAAAAACTTAAAGTCAACCTTGTCATTGCAGGCGTCTACTACCGCATCCGCCAGTTCGAGTGCGCCTTCTCCACCTTTCAGCCAGTGTTCGGAAAGCGCGCAGCGGGCTCCGGCCTGCTCTGCGTAGCGGCGCACCATGGCGATTTCTTCCTTGGTGTCCGTATAGAACGCGTTAATGCACACGACCGGATTGATGCCGGCTTTCTTTACCGTTGCAATATGATGTTGCAGGTTAACGATGCCTTTTTCCAACAGGCCCAGGTTTTCCTTGGTGTATTCTTCCGGCAGGGGACGGCCCGGAGCAACCTTTGGCCCACCGCCGTGCATCTTTAAGGCCCTGATAGTGGCGGTGATTACGGAGACATTGGGAGTAAGACCGCTGAAGCGGCATTTTACATTCCAGAACTTTTCAAAACCGATGTCTGCGGCAAAACCGCTCTCGGTTACGTTATAGTCAAACATCTTCAGGGCAATGCGGTCGGCAATAATGGAAGACTGGCCGATTGCGATATTGGCAAAGGGTCCAGCGTGAACCAGAACGGGCTGGTACTCTACCGTGCTCATTAAGGTCGGGTTGATGGCGTTTCTCATAAAGGCCGTCATGGCGCCTGCGACTTCCAGGTCCGAGGTGGTTACGGGGTTTCCTTTTTTATCGTAGGCAACAATAATCTTGCCAATCCGCTCTCGCAGGTCTTTTAAATCGGTGGCAACGGCGAGAATGGCCATAAGTTCGGAGCTGACAGCAATACCGAACTTGGACTCCATCATGTAACCGTCCATCTTGCCGCCGATACCCATAATAATCTTGCGCAGTCCCTGGGCGCAGAAGTCGATGATCCAGCCCATCTCCACGTTGGTGGGGTTGATATCCAGACGTCTCAAGCCGCGCTTGGCCAGCTCGGCGTCATCATAGTTCCGCTCGTGCTGCATCCTGGCATTAAGCGCCACCATGGCCAAGTTGTGCGCATTCATTATATCATTGATATCCCCTGTGAGTCCCAAGGAAAACTCTGTCATGGGGATGGCCAGGGCGTTGCCGCCGCCGGCTGCCGTTCCCTTGATATTCATGGTGGGACCACCGGATGGCTGACGAATGGCGGCGCCCGCGTTTAGGCCCCGCTTGCCCATTCCTTCTACCAGTCCCATGGTGGTGGTGGTCTTACCCTCACCCAGTGGGGTGGGAGTGATCGCGGTAACTTCTATGTATTTGCCGTCCGGCTTGTTTTTTAGGCGGTCGATGATTTTCATGAAATCGAGCTTGCAGATTCTCCCGTAGGGGATTACTTCGCCTTTTTCTAAACCAAGCTTTTCCTGCCAATATGACGGGGTTGGCATATTCTTTTCAGCTAACTCGGCGATTTGATAATCTTTTAATTTGGTTGCATCGTAGGGCATAATTATTTATCTTCTCCTTCTATTTTTTATTAATCCTGGTTGTTCTTTTAACTTTTCCTTTCCCACCCACAAAACCATTCGCAAACTTCATTCATTACATAATTTTCAGAACATTAACTCCTTTCTTAATTTTTACTTAACTAGTTATTATACTTTTTAATGTTAATATCTTCTGAATATTCACCATGTTCTGCATATCCTCTACTTCAGTTTAGATATTCTAATATTTGCAAAATTCTCTCTAATTAATCAAATTATACAATTATGAATGCTCTAATAATATATTATTTCTTTTAAAATTTTAATAATTTTGGTTTTAATTACAAGAATATTAAGTTTAAAAGCATAATAGGAGGTTAAATGGTTACAACAAAAGAGTGAGATTTTTCTCCCGTCGTATTTTAGGTACTCATAGTACTTCGTTTTTGCAAGATAATAATGAACATTCATAATATTTCATCGTATTCAAAAAGTCGATCGTATTAAATAAATTGACCATGCCTTTGATAGACATGACCAACTTTTTCACCTATATTAATTCTACCAACGAAAAGGCCGATTTGGCTCCAAAGAGGCAGGAACGATGTTAGTTTATACCGACATGAATCCTATACTGCATAAGTTACTGGTCAGAGGAGCTGTACTACTTCTTCAGCACCCACACTCCAGCCGCCATAAGCCCGAAACCAACTACAGCCCGGCCAATGGAAACCTTTTCCCCGACTAAAAGGATGGAAAAAGCCACAATAAACGAGTAGTAAATGAAAGACTGGGTGGCGGCCAGCATCGGAAGGTTCTTCAAAATCCCGTTAGCTCGGATGAAAGCTGTGGCCAGGGCGATGTTGGCCGCAAAAATCAGGGGCAGCATGAGCAGATTATAGCGTGCTACGGAAATGAATTCCGGCTGGACATACCTGACCTGCCAGGCAATCATAAAAGATAGCACCGCTGAGCCAAAAACCAACAAGAAGAATATCATTGTCATTATTATCAGCCACTCCTATTAATAGTCTATCTACTCATTCTAACCAGTTTTCTTCCCTTTCCTTACCTCCAGATTATACCCGTCCGTCTGTATTATTACCGCTCCATCGAGATCAGTCCGGTAAACCTTGACCCCGGTGCGGTTGAGGAGATCAATAGTGGACTGGGCCGGGTGGCCGAAAGTGTTGTGAGCGCCTACAGAGATTACTGCCGCCTCGGGATCCGCCAGTTCAACCAGTTCAGGCAGCAGGTAACGGCTGCCGTGGTGGGGTATTTTTAAAACATCTGTCTTCAAGTTCGCCGCCAGCCGGATTAGTTCCTTCTGCTCATCTAACTCAGCATCCCCGGTAAAAACAAAAGACCTGCGGCCAAAGGAAAGCTTCAATATCAGCGAGGTGTTATTAAGGCCAGGATTTGATCCTGCTGTTCTTTCAACCGGTGCGAGGACTTCTATGTTCAGGCCGTTTTCCAGTCTCAGGGTGTCGCCGGCAGAGGCGTAACGTACCGGAATGCCTTCATCGTACATTTGCCTCAGCAGTGTGGTATAGGCGGGGCTAATCTCCCCTCCCACGCTGCTTTTGCTCTTCTCCCGTTCATCATTATCAGGCGTTTCGGGCAAAGGTGAAACAACCGCCAACCGTACAGGGATATGCTTCACCAGCGATATCGCACCGCCGCAATGATCTTCATGGGGGGCCATGATACAGCAAAACAGTACGCCGCTTTTGTGCTGATAAGAATAAAAACCCGGACCTCTCGATCCGGGGCTATTACGAAAAGGCCATACTTATAACCAGGGTATTTTATCAATATAATCCCCTCTTAGAATGGGAATGATTTTTGTTTTTAGGGGCTCTGATAAATCTCTCACTTTTTTATCATCGACTTTCAAGATCTCGATCGTGTCTACCTTTAATTGTTGCGCCAGCTCTTTGACTGTTAAGCCCTGGTTTTTCCGAAGTTCTTTTACCGTCTTGTTTTTTATGCCAAACCCAAAAATACAAATCCCTCCTGTGTATTATCCCTGCCCCTTTAGCTGATCAATATGCCATAGTTGCAAATATTGCAACTCCTTAAGGCGCCTCTTCAGCCGGCGCTTTTCTCTGTGATCAGTGGTCACTATTATTAGCTGCTTGATTTGGTAGATTTGCTCTTTTGTGTGATCAATTGCGGCTTGGAGTTCTTCACGGGTCAGGGGGTCTACCTCGGGGAATGAATGAGCCCCTGCTTTTTCAGGGACCCAACCTCTTTTCACTATTTTGAAACGGCTTCTTTTAATGCTTTTCCTGCCTTAAACACGGGAACCTTAGCGGCAGGAATTTTAATCTCGGATCCGGTCTGCGGGTTACGACCAGTGCGCTCAGCCCTGCCCTTAACATCAAAAGTACCGAACCCAACCAGTTGGACTTTGTCCCCCATGGCAAGAGCTTCTCCGATAGAAGCCATTACTGCTTCCAAAGCTTTTTCAGAGTCTTTTTTAGTCATGCCAGTCTTTACCGCCACGTTGGAAACAAGTTCTGTTTTGTTCATCCCAATTAGACCTCCAATAGTTATAGGTTTTTAGGTATTTTATACCAATAGTAGCAAATAATCAAGGATTGCGCGGGATGGACGCATGTTTTATTATTTTTAGGGTAGTTTTTAAATGAACGTGGCGATAGATTTAATACCACACATTCTCTCCAGCACCCTACGTCTTACATCTCCCTCCCCTTGGCCCTGGCCACGATCCGCATGGCAGCCTCATACGAGCCAGAGTTCTCCATGAAAAACCGGTACCGCCTGGCAACGTTCTCTATGTCGATTACCTTTGCCCGGTCAGAGGCGTAGGGTTCGGTAAGCGCGGCTTTTAATTCTGCCAGTAAGCTTTCGAGGATCTGCTTATGCTCAGACATGACAATACCCCCATACCCCAGAACATGTGTTTGGTGGTATTATAGCATTTGAGAGGATGGGTGGGGAAGTAAGTAAGAAATAAAAAACGAGGTCTACACCTCGCGCCAAAATCCTCCATATTCTTTGACTATTCCAATTTTGTCCCTTTCTATATCTATGCCCATGCCCCTTAAAATCTCAAGGCACTCCTGCATGTATGCCTCGTCGTGTTCTGGGTAAACTGGTTCTCTTATGCTGCTCCTGTAGCTGTGATTGGCTATGTAAAATTGATAACTAGCGGCATCACAGTTATTCCCCCTGTACTGTGATACCGTCCATTTATAAGCTACCTTAAAACCTCGTTTAATCATTTCTTGCATTACAAGCCTGTGATACTCGAAAAGCATAGCATAGCTATGCTTAAAAACATAATCAGCAGTTGCGTGTTTTTTGCCCCATCTATTACCACGCAGGGCACAACATTCGCGGTGCAGGCTAAGAAGTTGTTGGCGGGGAAGTAGGGGGATTAACGATTGATGCCAGAGCCTCACTTCTCTGTCTCCTTATCAGCTTTTCCAAGTCAGCCATCCTGCAAAAAGTAGCTACTTTCAGTCATTTTCTTTCCGCAATAATTTTATTGTACTTTGCAAATGATAGTCTTAATTCAACCCTTTGACATAATTTTCTGTCATAATTATATCGTAATATTTCCGTTATGCAAAGAGCAAAAAAA
>CAZIYV010000164.1:0-6220 GCA_964543575.1 uncultured Pelotomaculum sp. | reverse complement strand
TCTGCCAGTATTTCTCATGCTTTAGATTATGTTTTTTGGCCGGGAGTGTTACTGTCTGGGTATATATTGGTGGCAAAAAAATAAACCGGAAGTTCACACTTCCGGCTGCACTTTTCTGTTAGGCAAAAAAACTTCGAACAAGATCAATTATTTTAAAGCGGAATTCCACTGTTGCCACTTCTTCTTCAACCTGAACCGAACCTGTTGCCTCGGTACCGGCGGAGGTTATTGTAGGAACTTCCGTGTCCGGCGCCTTGCGGTCGCTTTCTTTAGCGCCCGGCAGCGGAAGATTGTCGCCGGCGGCGCCGTACTCTGTGTGTGAGCTTTCAGCCATTTTTGACATGTCCACAAAACAGAGGGGCGGGAAGAGGACGCACCACCAATTTGTCCCGCCTCCCGCGCCGATGGTGACTTTCACCGCTTCATAATCACCGGCGGGAAGTATGAAAGGTCCATAATGCTTGGTGGGGAAGGGAAAACTGTCCAGTTCCACCTGGACCGGATATGTTCTTCCCTGGGCCTTTATTTCCCGGGTGGCAACTTCCTTGATGCCGTCCAGGTTAGCCCGGGCGATCGACCTGGCGGAATCCAGGTTTTCGGCTTTGATAAATTCTGGTTCCGTATAAAGGATTATTTCATCCCTGACTTTTCTTTTCAGGTCCTGGTCAGCGGCGCTGTCACTGTTGGCAACCACGTGCAGCCTGATTAAATTATCGGAAGCATATACCGTTTCCGGTGATTTGTGCTGGATGCTGAAGATAAGTGTCACCACCGTCAGTATTGAAAAAGCACTTAGAATAATGATCAATTTTCTTGGCAATGATGGTTACCTCAATTCCTCGATTTTACAGGGCAAATTTAACAACTGGTTATAGTATCACCACCGGGACGTGATTATTAACATGTTTATGAAAAATAGTTTTATTTCACAGGGGGCTTAGCACCCCCCATATTTTTTTAATTAAGCGTATTAACTAATTAGGAACCAAGTCAAGAAAGGAGGGATCCTGATTAGCCAATATAAAGGCCAGGGTGTGACCAAAGAATTTAAATCGGGGGTGTGCGGGTTGTTTAGAAAGTGTAGTATTACCTTGGTTTTAGCCGCGATTCTGGTACTGGTGATGGCTAGCGCGGCATTTGCCAGTCCCGGCAACGGCAACGGCAAAGAAAAAGGAAAATGGAAAATAAAAGTTCAGGGCAATTGGAAAGCAACTCAGTTTACTGATGTGAGTTCACATTGGGCTGAGCAGCCGGTCCGTTTCATGATCACGCAGGGTATAGTTTCCGGTTACCCGGATTTTACGTTCAGGCCGAACAATCCGGTGACTAAATATGAAGCGATCATGATGATTTCCAAAGCATCAGGTTTTGATGGTACAGCTGATCAGGACCTGGATCTGGACGAAAGTGTACCGGACTGGATGAGGGAATGTATGGATTATGCCGTCGAAGAGGGGATCCTGACGGAAGCGGATGCAGATAAGTTTAAAGGATGGGAGCCGGCCAAAAGGTACGAGGTGGCGGTCTGGGCAGCCAGGGCCATGGGTTTGGAAGAGTATGACCAGACTTCCTTCCAGGATGATGATGAGATACCATATTTCGCCAGGTCTTACATAGGCGGGATGTGCAGAAATCGTTTTATGGTCGGCTATCCGGGCAATGTGTTTCAACCCAACAAACCGGTAACCAGGGCAGAGATGGCAGCCATAATCTACCGGATTATGTTATCGGAGATAGAAGGTGACGGAAATGACGACAGCGATACCAGTGACGACCTTGAAATTGACACACTGACTCCCGCTGACGGAAGTGATGATGTTGATTCGGCCACCGATCAGCTGACTGCCAAGTTTAGCGTGGCTATTGAAGCGGCAGAAGACCTGGAAAGCGTCAGGGAAGGTATCACTGTGAAAAATGTTACCGACGATGATTACATTGACATAGATCAGGTATCAATTAGTGGCAGGTACCTGTATATTGAACTGGAAGATGAACTCGAAGACGACAAGACTTACCGGGTGACCATTGATGAGGACATAATTGAGGCCGAAGAGTCCGGGGAAAGCTTTGACGGGCTGAGCGGAAGTCAGTGGGAATTCAGCACAGGCGATGCCGAAGAAGATGATTTTGAAATTGTAAGCTTAAGCCCCGCCGATGGGGATGAAGATGTGGACGGGGCGAACACCGAAGTTCTCAGAGCTGAATTCAGCGATGATATTCAGGTGATATCCGGCAAGGATTTGGATAACGCCGCCAAAGTCTACAACAAAAGCGAAGATGAATATGTGGATATAGATAGTATTGAAATCGATGGCGACACGCTGGTTATCACTTTGGAAGAGCCGCTTGCTGAGGGAGACACTTTTGAAGTGACGATCAAGGCCGGCTATCTTGAAGAAGCAGACAGCGGCGATAACTTTGAGGGTATCACCGGGTCGGACTGGAGATTTGAAACAAATTAAAACAAGTTAGTTTGATAGTATTTAAAGAGCGCGGCCGGGGGATATCCCGGTCGCGTTTTTTAGTGCAGAAAAACAAAATTTTTTTTGACCAAAAGAAGGAATAATTTTTCTTTTGTAGAAAACCTGTACTTACTTTGTACATAGTTTGTGGACAATACCTGTTTACACGGCTAGGAGCAATTTTTTATGAAAATCGAAATAAGGGGCGCTGAGAGACTCAGTTTCAGGGAACGGCAGGTTGTGACTTTAAAAGAGATGGGCTATTCCACAGACAGGATAGCCAAACAGCTTAATTTAAGTCCCAGCACTGTCTCAACACTATACAGCCGGGCCAGGACCAAAGGCTACGAAGTGGTGATCGTTATACCCGGTCAAAACCTGGCCATCTTTGGAGTTGATGAGGAAGAGGAGGTTAAGCAGTGAACCAGCCTTTAAGAAAGGAATGGGAAGTATTTTACCCCCCGGAGGAAAAGGCTGCGCCAGGTAAGCAGTCCCGGCCTAAAAAATCCTTCAATCTATCCAGAAGCAGGATTCCTGTATTAGTAGGTGTGTTCCTCCTGGCATATATGGCTTTTTCTTTCTACAGCCAGTTCAACAAGCTTGCCAATATGCGCAACGACGTCAGCGGTATTCAGCAGCAAATGAATGATTTGCAGCAAAAAAACGCCTCACTTCGTGAAGAACTGCGCATGGTGCAGAGTGACGCCTATATTGAATAGACCGCCCGTGAGAAAATAGGCCTGATCAAGCCGGGCGAAACAAGGGTAATCCCGGTAGAACCGGGGACTCAGTTAAAGGGGATTCAGAGCCCTGCGCAAGAAAACATTGTAGCTGACTAAAGTTAATATAGAAAACCCAGATGTTTCTTGACACTCTCTGTTTAGTTCGCATATAATTACACTAGGTTTTTGGAGTTTTAAGGAGGAATTTTGTCAGTTATGCCGATTGAACTGGGGAGCGTCTTAGAGGGCGTTGTCACCGGAATTACGAATTTCGGTGCTTTTATTGAGCTGCCCGGTGGAGAGACTGGTCTGGTACACATTTCTGAAATTGCCGAGGTTTATGTAAAGGACGTTAACGATTTCCTGAAAGCCAGTGATAAGGTTACCGTTAAAGTAATTTCAGTAGACCCGAAGGGTAAAATAGGTCTTTCCATTAAACAAGCTAACCCTTCAGTTCGCCCCGCCAAGAAAAAATTTCAGCCTTCCTTTGAAGATAAGCTGGCCAAGTTCCTCAAAGAGAGCGAAGAGCGCCAACAGGTTTTAAAGCGGAATACCGAATCAAAAAGGGGCGGGCGCGGTTCGGGCAAGAAAGCGGAATAAGAGAAACAGGCAATTCTCATTGAGAGAATTGCTTTTTATTGTTTCATGGGCCTTTTACTAAATAGATGGAAGTGATAAGTGATGAGACGTTTCGCCGCTATTGATATCGGGACTAATTCCACCAGGCTGCTGGTGGCCGAGGGGGCTGGCGGGGTCATTAAAAGGATAGAAACCGGACTGGCCACCACTCGCCTGGGGGAAGGGATCGCCGGGGGCTTATTGCTGCGGGAGGCCATGGAGAGAACGGTGCAGGCTGTCAGAGTATTTAAGCAGACAGCGCTGAACCTGGGAGCTGAAAAAGTTGTGGCCGCGGCTACCAGCGCAGTACGTGACGCATCCAATCAAAGTGAGTTTATGAAGTTGGTTAAAAAAGAAGCGGGGTTGCAGCTGCGGGTACTGAGCGGTGAGGAAGAGGCGGCTTTGAGTTACAGTGGAGTGCTGGCAGGACTGGTGGTCCCGCAGCACTCCACTGTAGTCCTGGACATAGGCGGCGGCAGCACGGAGCTTACCTGGCAGCAAGCGGACAGGTTGCGTCTGGTTAGTGTAAATGCCGGGGCTGTACGGATGACCGAGACCGGCGCGGGGGAAGCGGAGATATCAGATCTTCTGCGACCGGTACTGGCGGAAATAAAGAGCCTGTCACTTAAAAATCTGGTGGGAGTGGGTGGAACGGTAACCACCCTAGCTGCTATTGACCAGCAGCTTGCAGTTTATGACCCCGAGCGGGTGCACGGCTATTGCTTAAGCGCCGGCAGTGTGGACAGGATCCTGAATATGTTGAAAGATATGGACATAAAGGAACGAAGGAAAGTGCCCGGCCTGCAGCCGGAGAGAGCCGATATTATCGTCGCGGGAGTGGTTATCCTTAAAACGGTTTTAAGCGGACTGGGTCTCAGCTGGATGTATGTCAGCGAATGCGACATGCTTTACGGATTATTACTAAAAGAAGTCGAAATAAAGTGATGCGGTAGCTACCAAAGATGACAATTTATTCCACTCATTTATACTATAATAATACTATTGGTAGAAAAAGTATAAGGGGTGGATCTATTGTTTGAAAATCCCGAGATCTATCCGTATCACCGGTCCGGGAGTGAAAAAAAGAAGAGCCGGTCCGGAGTCAGTACAAAGAATGGCAAAAAACAAATTCATTTTTTTAGGGCCAAAGTTGGACAGGCCTTGCATGCCGAATCACTGGTACTGGCCTGTGCCGGCTTCTTTCTGGGGCGGGCGGTCTTATTGGGCGAGCTGTCGCCTTTCGGGGCTTCTTTTGTGGCTGCCGCCATTAGAGTCTGTGGCCGCTCCGGTATTCTGGCGGTCCTTTCAGTTATCCTCGGCCTGGCCACAGTCAGCAGGGGGATCCCACTCACCAGCTCTATTCTTACCATGCTTTGCACCTGGCTCTTAATCAGATCGGCGCCGGCCGAAATGAAAAAGCCGTGGTTGATCCTGCCGGCCCTGGTTCTGGCTGCGACAGTGGTTGTTAAAGCCTCATTTATAGCTTACAATTTCCCTTCTTCCTACGGTTACTTCAGCGTTTTGTTTGAAGCTGTATTTGCCGCCCTGCTCACTCCAGTCATGTTATACGGTATTGAGGCGCTTAAAAAAAAGGCAGGCGGGATATCCCCTTTTTCCGGAGAAGAAATATTTTGCTTGCTGCTTATCCTGGGGGGGCTTATCGCCGGAACCGGTGATCTCAAGTATGAAATGATAACCGTTAAGGGCGTCTTGAGCAAGCTGGTTATTTTGCTGGCGGCGTTCGTTGGCGGCGCCGGCGCCGGAGCCGGCGCCGGCGCGGTGGTGGGGACCATCCCCGGTTTGGCTTATGTCACAGCGCCAGTCATGGTGGGGGCATACTCATTCGCCGGTTTACTGGCGGGTATTTGTAAAAATTTTAGTAAAACCGGTGTGGCCACCGGATTTCTCCTGGGTAATATTATTTTATCCGTTTATATTAGCGATTTTGGGAATATGGTTGCTATTCTCGCGGAAACAGGGATTGCCACACTGCTTTTTCTGCTGGTCCCGGTGGTTTTTTTAGAGGATTTGAAAGTGGCCTTGGGCCTGGGGTCTGCTAAAACAAAGGAAACCTCCGAAGAAAGATTTTTTTACAAGGAAATATTCGAAGACCGGATTAAGAACTGGGCCAGGGTGCTCAGGGAATTGTCGCGGACCTTTGAACAGGTATCATCTACCACCGGCAAGGACTGGGAAGAGCAAGGGCTGCAAAGGCTCTTAAACCAGGTGGGTGAAAAGATATGCAGTGACTGTACCTTTTACAAGACTTGTTGGGATAGAGAGTTTTACAAGACCTACCAGGGGCTGATCGATCTCCTTACCCTGGTTGAATTATATGGAAAAGTCTCACCGGACAACTTGCCGGATGAGATTAAAAGGCGTTGCTCGCGGACCAAAGAACTGGCCATTACCCTCAGC
>CAZIYV010000163.1:0-6246 GCA_964543575.1 uncultured Pelotomaculum sp. | reverse complement strand
GGCGCGGCACTTGTCCCAAGGGTGCAGGCTATGAACACCGACGGCAAAGTTGTTGTGGTTAATCAATCCCTCTGCACAGGCTGCCGCAGGTGTGAAAGTCACTGTCCCGACTTTGCAATATCATTAAAGGTGGATTTAAATGACTAACCTTGTACCGCTTACACGCTTAATGCAAGGCAATGAAGCAATAGCCGAAGGCGCCCTGGCCGCCGGAGCGCGTTTTTTTGCAGGGTACCCGATCACTCCGTCCACTGAAATTGCTGAAATACTGGCGGAAAAATTACCTGCCCTGGGCGGCAAGTTTATACAAATGGAAGATGAGATAGCAAGCATGGCCGCGGTAATCGGCGCATCCCTGGCCGGACTTAAATCAATAACCGCCACAAGCGGTCCGGGATTCTCGCTGAAACAAGAAAACCTGGGCTTCGCGGCTATTACAGAGGTGCCGTGCGTGGTGGTAAACGTCCAGCGTTACGGTCCCAGCACCGGTATCCCTACCGCTTCTGCCCAGGGTGATATTATGCAGGCACGCTGGGGCACCCACGGCGACCATCCTGTAATCGCCCTTTCACCGGCTTCGGTACAGGAATCATTTTCCCTGACAATTCAAGCTTTTAATTTGGCTGAAAGGTTCAGGACACCGGTGATTCTTCTCGCGGACGAAGTTATAGGCCACATGCGGGAGCGGTTTGTAATGCCGGATTCATCTGAAATAAATGTTATCAACCGTAAAAAACCTCCAGCCGGGCTCACCAAGTATTATCCGTACAAACCGGATGATGACGGTGTTCCTCCCATGGCTAACTTTTGTGAAGGGTTCCGCTATCATGTTACCGGACTGGTGCATGACGAAAGCGGCAGCCCCACCACAAAAGCCGACCAGGCTGAGCGCTTGATTAAGCGTTTAACCAGCAAGGTTATGGATCATCTTGATGAAATAACCATGTCCGAATCCTTAATGACGAAAGACGCGGAAATTATCATAGTTGCCTGCGGAGCTGTCTCCCGTTCCGCCAGGCAAGCGGTCAAGCAAGCCAGGGCGGAAGGAATAAAGGCCGGCCTTTTCCGCTTGATCACTGTCTGGCCTTTTCCCGCCAAAGAAATAACAGCCCTCTCCCGCCAGGCCCGCGCCATAATTGTACCGGAAATGAACCTGGGACAGCTAATAGGTGAGGTTGAGCGAGCGGTGCGGAGCGAGACCAAAGTTACGGGCGTCAACAGGGTTACCGGAGAGATGATAACTCCTGACGAGATCTTAAACGCAATAAAATCAGAGATTTAGGTGAACTAGATGATGCAAGCAAACGCCGAAAAATACCTTCGCATAGAAAAGATGCCCCATATCTGGTGCCCCGGCTGCGGTAACGGCATCGTACTGGGCGCGCTGGTGCGTGCTTTTCACAAATTGGCCTACGACCAGGATAAGACCGTGATAGTTTCCGGGATCGGGTGCTCCTCCAGGGCTTCTGGTTACCTCGATTTTAATACTCTCCACTCTACGCACGGCAGGGCGCTCGCTTTTGCGACCGGGATTAAACTAGCTCGCCCTGACGTTAATGTGTTTGTATTAATGGGGGACGGCGACGCCAGCTCTATCGGCGGCAATCATTTAATCCACGCGGCCAGGCGCAATATTGATTTGACCGCGATTATATTTAACAACAATATCTATGGCATGACCGGAGGACAGTATTCCCCGCTTACTCCGCAGGATAGCCGCGCCACCACCGCGCCTTACGGCACTTTTGAGCGCCCTTTTGACCTGGTTGATCTGGTTAAAGCGGCAGGCGCCACATATATAGCCAGAGGCACTACCTACCATTCAGCCATGCTGACCAAACTGATTATAACCGGCGCCACCCATAAAGGATTCAGTGTTATTGAAGCTGTGACGGCCTGCCCGGTTTCTTACGGGCGCCGCAATAAAATGGGAGACGGCTATAACATGCTGATGTGGCAGAAAGAGCATGGGGTTCCCATAGAAAAATCCAGGTACTTATCATTAGAAGAGATGAAGGGGAAATTCCTCATCGGAGAACTGCATAAGGCAGAGGCTCCTGAATACACCGAGGTATATCAACAGTTAATAGATAAGGTCCGTGGAACAAATAAGGGGGAATGATTGTTTTGTCTCAAACAAGTGAAATCCTACTGAGCGGTACAGGCGGCCAGGGATTGATCATGGCGGGACTAATCCTCGCTGACGCGGTGATCAGGGATGGCAAGAACACTGTCCAGACCCAGTCGTACGGCCCGGAAGCCAGGGGTGGGGCCAGCAAAGCTGAGGTTATTATCAGTGATGAGGACATAGATTATCCCAAAGTTACCAAACCAGACGTCCTTCTGGCTATGAGCCAGGAAGCTCTGACGCGGTATATTGGCGAGCTTGGCGAAGATGGTGTGCTTATTATTGACAGTACTTTTATTCAGGAAATACCCGCCACAACAGTCAAGATATTTAAAATGCCATACACCAGGATTGCCAGAGAATCCCTGGGCAAAGAAATGGTGGCTAATATCATAGCGCTGGGAGCGCTTGCGGCCATATCGGGTGTTGTTTCAAAAGAATCTTTAAAATCAGCCCTGCTATCCCGCATTCCCAAAGGAACCGAGGCATTAAACCAAAAGGCCCTGGAAATTGGCTGGGAAAGCGCCCGCAAGGAAGCAGCAGCATAGCTGAATGGCAGTGTTTAATGAGTGCTTGCATTCTTCGTAATAAACTATACAACTAACGGGTAAAATGGGCGCCGTAGCTGAAGAGTCTGGATACACTGTGGTTTCCGGGCTTAATGCGTTATTTGTATAGATGGTTTGCAACAAATTAATGCCCTTACGGGCTTTTTGTTTTTTCATACTAATTATCACAGGGACTTAGGAGTTGTTGAGTATGTCAAGGCTTGCCCAGGTCAGCGAAAACGGCCAGAAAATTGCCGAAGCCATTGCTACCGTATTGAAGGTTGAGGTGGAAATTATTGATACCGACCTGGTGCGTGTGGCCGGAACCGGGATCGTGAGGAACGATGTCGGCTCCCGTTTACTGCGCGGACTGGTAAACAAGCATGTTCTCCAAACCGGCAGTCACATTTTCATCAGCGAAGCTGGTTTCCACCCTATATGCCTCTCATGCCCGCTCACCGGGCGCTGTTTTTACCGTGCCTCCATTGTCTATCCTATTGCCGCTAATACGGAAATAATCGGGACAATAAGCCTTATAGCCTTTGATGACAACCAGAAGGAGACTCTTACCAAGAACACCGATTCCCTGATAGAGTTTATCGGCCGCATGGCGGATCTGATCAGCAGTAAGGCCCTGGAGGGAGAGATCATAGCTGAGCGGATGGTTATGGTCAATCGCCTTGAAGCGGTAGTCGACGCCGTCTACGAAGGTGTTGTGGCAATCAACCACGAGGGCCTGTTTACTCATTTCAACCAGTCCGCGGAAAGACTGTTCGGCGCTAAGAAGGAAAACTTAATCGGCCAGGATTCGAAACAAATACTGCCCTCCCTGTCGGAAGTACTAAAGGACGGCAAGGGCTTTAACTCACGGGAAGTGTTCATAAATTTTGAGGGGCGCAAACTGCACCTCCTGAGCACGGCCAGGCCAATAAAAACAGATGATATCATGGTCGCCGGAGTAGTAGCCACATTCCGCGATTTCAAAGAAACACAAAGGCTTGCTTATGAAATAATGAGCAACCAGGAAATGATTGATTTTGATGATCTGGTTGGCACAAGCAGGTCATTTACTGAAGTTAAGGCTAAAGCCTTAAAAATATCCAGCGGCACTTCAACAATTTTAATTTTGGGGGAAAGCGGCACCGGCAAGGAGGTTTTTGCCCGTTCTATCCACTCCGCGGGTCCGCACGGCCATAAACCTTTTGTATCAATCAACTGCGGAGCCATCCCGGAAAACCTGCTTGAAACCGAGCTTTTCGGCTACGATGAAGGAGCTTTTCCCGGCGCCCGCCGGGGCGGCAAACAGGGAAAATTTGAACTGGCCAACGGTGGGACTATCTTCCTGGATGAAATCGGCAATCTTTCCCTCTACCTGCAGGCAAAGCTTTTAAGATATTTGCAGGATCACCGGATTGAAAGAGTGGGCGGCACCAGAATGATCCCGGTTGATGTCCGGGTTATAGTGGCAACAAATAATGACTTGCAGGAGATGGTGCGCAAAAACCTCTTCCAGGATGAATTGTACTACCGCCTCAGTGTTATTCCCCTGATCATACCTCCTTTAAGAGAGAGGCCGGAGGACATACCGCTATTATTAGAATTCTACATGAAAAGGTTTGGCAAACTCCTGAGCAAAGACATCCAGGGCTTTAACAGTGAGGCTTTAAAAGCCTGCGTCAAATACTACTGGCCGGGTAATGTCAGGGAACTGGTCTACGCTGTGGAATATGCCATAAACCTTGAGGAGAACTCCCTGATATCTCTTGAGAGCCTGCCCCCCGAACTGCGTGAAGAAACGAGAAAAAGAACCAGGGACGGCATGGCGGGTGACGGACGGCTGCTGCAGCTGGCCCAACTTGAAAAAGAAGCAATTGCCGCCGCCCTGGACAGGTATGGCTGGACTGATGAAGGGAAGGTCAGGGCCGCCCGTGCTCTGGGTATCAGCCGGGCTACCATCTACCGGAAGATCCAGCGGTACGGTCTGAAGCCGGCGTGATTGGGTCGTAGGTATATTCTGCATTCCTAAGGGTCTTAAACCCAAAAGAATTACATTCACACCTACGCCTTACGACTTATCTTGCTTACGTCCCTACAGATTACGTCAAATTTTGCTTACGACTTACGCCCTACAGCCTACGGCTTCCTTTTCTCACGTCCCACGTCTCATTTATGGTTTTTTTAACCATTCTGCTATGGGTTTAAACAACGCCTCAATCGGCGCGTTGGGCTCAAACGGCCTTATTCCAAAAACTTGCGGAATGGTAAGGGCCGCGCCGATAGCCATGAAAACAGAAAATGCCGCCAGTTCCCGCCACATTTTCTTTTTAACCAGGCCGGGCGCCTCAAGCCAAATAATAAACGCAAAAGCAAACATTACCAGTACTATCACCAGACCTCGCCTCCATTCGCCCCATGTCACACGTCTCAATTTTTGAGACAAGAGAACCGTCCCCTTGTCTCATTTAAGCTATTCTTCAAGGGCTGTCCTCCTGCCCTGCAAACCGCTGCTCCTCAAGTGAGCTTCCACTGTAATATTAACCCAGGCGCTTGAGAATACCTCGTCCCACCGGCCCTTCAAATCCTTCCACTCTTTTGGGTACTTCCGGTGGAAAGCCACCCCGAAATCAAAAATGTCGACGCCGTATTCCCCCTGCGCCTTCAATAAAACTTGTCTCGCCCTTTCTTCCACTTCTCCGGCGATTTCTTCTTCTATGGCTTTTCGCACTTCACGCTCCAGGATATTCTCCGAAGACTGCTGTTCCACCAAATCCCCTTCCACAACGATGTCTACATCAAACCACACCGAATCTCCGTCATACTGCGGTTCCACTTCCGTGCGGCCACGGATTATATTGACGGACATTTTCTTATCCGGGTCGGTCAGCGAAGGTATTGTAATAATTCCTGCTAAGATCTTGCCCTTGAGCCAGATCAGTCCCCGTGTCTCTGACTCGTCCAGCCATCCCAGCAGATTGACCTTGCTGAAAACGGCCGTCCCAGTGAGCGACACTCCTTTGTGACCGGCAGGTTTCTCCAAACCCGGCCCCAGGGTAGTTCCGCTATCAACTACTTCAACCCGGGGTATAGTTATATTAGTCCCGGGGGTTGCACGCATAACAACTATCTCCTTTAAGTTAACGGGGAAGACTGTCTTACCCCTGGTCAAAAAACCGATATCCTGAGCTGAACTATTTTCTAGTTTTGAACTTGTTTCCAGTATATCTTTAGCTTCCCCTTTGGCTACCAAGACCCACGTGGTTTCCCGGGGATGCGGCTCGCGGTAGAAAAAATTAGTATAATATTGAATTCCTTGACGGGCCGCTTCCTCCCCAAAAACCACAATGCCGCTATGAGCCCAGTAGATACGGCGGGAGATCCGGCCGGCCAGCTTTCTCTCCGCATCCTGAACCGTGCTGCCTGTCTCCGAAACAACCCAGGTAGTAGCTTCGCCCCCTCCGCCCCTCGTATCGCCCCCGGCCGCAAAGGCCTTGGGTCTGGCCAACTTCAAAGTCCGCCGGACCTGGTTGTCGGGGGCGCGGGCAACGCCCCCCCCCAGAACCATGGCCAATT
>CAZIYV010000162.1:0-6360 GCA_964543575.1 uncultured Pelotomaculum sp. | reverse complement strand
TAGTTGCACCGTTGCGGGGCCATAGATTTTTATCTTTTTATACCGACTACTGACTACCGACTACCAAATTAACAGGCAGGTGATCCATATTTTTTTCGATAAAGCTAAAATATTTGTCAAGGGCGGTGACGGCGGCAACGGCTGCATTGCCATGCGCAGAGAAAAGTACGTCCCCGAGGGCGGTCCCTGGGGAGGCGACGGCGGACGGGGCGGGGATGTTATCTTTCGGGCCGACGAGGGTCTGCGCACGCTGGTTGATTTTCGCTACAAGCGCCATTATAAAGCGGATCGTGGCTGGCACGGCGAAGGCAAAAATAAGCAGGGCGCCTCAGGCGAAGATATGTTCGTGCGACTGCCGGTAGGCACTCTGATCAAGGACGCCGATACAGGGGAACTGCTGGCCGACCTGGTAGAACATGATCAGGAGGTAGTGGTGGCCAAAGGAGGGCGTGGCGGCAGGGGCAACGTTCATTTCGCCACCCCCAACCGGAAAGCCCCCAAGCTGGCTGAGAAGGGTGAGCCGGGAGAAGAACGATGGCTTGATCTGGAACTTAAGCTTCTGGCCGACGTTGGTCTGATTGGCTTTCCCAACGCCGGTAAATCTACTTTAATATCAAAGGTATCGGCGGCCAAACCTAAAATTGCCAATTACCATTTTACCACAATTACCCCGAACCTCGGCGTGGTAAGGGTTGAGGAAGGGCAGAGTTTTGTCATGGCAGACATACCCGGCCTGATCGAGGGCGCACATACAGGCGCTGGTCTGGGCCATGAATTTCTGCGTCACGTGGAGCGAACCCGCCTGCTGGTTCACGTCCTGGATGTTTCAGGCAGTGAAGGCAGGGACCCGGTGGAAGACTTCCTGGCGACCAACCGGGAACTGCTTTTGTATAATCCCGTTATTGGAGCCAAGCTACAGGTAATAGCGGCCAACAAAATGGATTTGCCCGGGGCGGCTGAGAACCTGCTTCGGGTAAAAGAAGCTTACGGAGAAAAATACAAAATCTTTCCAATTTCAGCAGTAGCCGGCAGCGGCCTCGAACCCCTTGTGTTCAGGGTGGCCGCGCTCCTGGCGGAACTAACCCTTGAAACGCCGGTCCTGCCGGAGATTACTGAGCCAGTGGTGCACCGGGCAGAGCCGCGCTTTACCGTATACCGGGAGGAAGGTATTTTTTATGTTAAAGGAAAAGAAATCGAACGCCATGTGGCGATGACCTACATGGAGAGTGATGAATCAGTGGAGCGGCTGCAGTGGATCATAAAGCGCATGGGTATTGAAGATGAATTAAAGGCCGCCGGCATAAAAGAAGGGGATACCGTTAAAATCGGTAATTTCGAGTTTGAATACGCGGAATAGCACCGGAGGCGGCCAAAACGCTTCCCTGCCCTCTAAACCGCTTGCTCAGGTGCAATCAGCTCCTTTGATAAGAACAAACAGGTATGATATACTTTTCCCAGGTCAATTTTTTCAGGTGTTGGCATATGAGTGAAAAAAGACGATTTAATTCCATAAAAAGAATAGTGGTAAAAGTTGGGACCAGTTCGGTGGCCCATGCCACAGGCAAACTTAACCTTTTTCAGATTGAAAGTCTGGTAAGGCAGTTAACTGACCTGCATAACCAGGGCCAGGAAGTGCTCCTGGTTACTTCCGGCGCCATTGGTACGGGCTCCGGCAGGCTGGGACTGGCGTCACGGCCCAGGACCATCCCGGGGAAGCAGGCTGCCGCCGCGGTTGGCCAGGGTATTCTGATGCACATTTATGAAAAGTTTTTTTCAGAGTACGGGGTAATCTCTGGTCAGGTTCTTCTTACCAGGGAGGACTTTTCAGACCGGCGCCGTTTCCTGAACGCCAGAAATGCGCTGCACGCGCTGCTTCAGTTTGGGGTTATACCGGTGATTAATGAGAACGATACTGTGGCTGTTGATGAAATCAAACTTGGTGAGAATGACACCCTCTCAGCACTGGTAGCAAGCCTTGTGGACGCGGAACTGCTGATACTGCTTTCCGATATTGAAGGGCTCTATACGGCAGACCCGCGCAAAGACCCTGAGGCCCGCCTGATTCAGGAAGTAAAAGAAATAAACCACGAAATAGAATCACTTGCCGGCGGGGCAGGCAGCAGGATGGGAACAGGTGGCATGACCACAAAATTACAGGCGGCAAAGATAGCTGCCCACTCTGGAGTTCATACGGTCTTGGCCCGCTCAGGCGAAAAGGATATCATCCGGCGGATTGTAGCCGGTGAACAGGTTGGTACAGTTTTCTGGCCTTTAGCCAATAAACTGGAAAACAAAAAGCAGTGGATCGCATACAGCTCGTCTGTATGCGGAAAAATATATGTTGACGAAGGCGCCGCCACGGCGCTGGTCAGACAGGGTAAAAGCCTGCTGCCTTCCGGTGTCACCGGACTCGAAGGAACCTTTGAGATGGGCAATACAGTTAGCATTACCGGCCCGGACGGCCGGGAAATCGGCAGAGGTATAACCAATTATTCTTCGGCTGAGATTGACCTGATTAAAGGAGCGCAGACCAGGGATATCGCCCGTGTCCTGGGTCATAAAGACTATGATGAGGTCGTGCACCGGAATAATCTTGTGCTTGATTTATGAACAACGAGATAAGAAAAGAATATCGCCTTGGAATTATGGGTGGGACCTTTGATCCTATTCACTATGGTCATCTGGTTGCGGCCGAAGGAGCCAGACACACACTTGATCTGGAGAAGGTTATTTTTGTACCGGCGGGGAGGCCCCCCCATAAGCCGGACTACATTATCACCGAACCATGGGACCGCTACACCATGACCTGCCTGGCCGTAGCCTCCAATCCGTTTTTCGAGGCTTCGACTCTGGAGGTGGACAGGCCCGGTCCATCCTATACTATTGACACAATTCGGGCTTTAACGCAGCTTTACCCGGAGGCTCAAATATATTTCATCACTGGCGCCGATGCCCTGCTGGAAATTCTGACCTGGAAAGACTTTGAAGTGTTGCTTGCAATTTGCCGTTTTGTGGCAGCTACCCGGCCAGGTTATCGTTTTTCTGAGTTATTAAATAAACTGAACCAACTGCCAGGTAGTTTAAAACAAAATATTTTATGTATGGAAGTACCGGCCCTTGCTATTTCTTCTACCGACATTAGACAGAGGGTACGGGAGGGCAGGCCAATAAAGTACCTCCTGCCGGAATCTGTTGAAGAATATGTTTTTGAAAACCATCTTTACCTGACATGAAATCTGGAAAATCTTTGCCTGGTTAAGATTGCATTAGGAAATTTCCTTCTGTAAATAATAAATTTAAATTAAAGTATTATTGGGAAAGAGGTGATTGGTGAATGGCGCGTACCCTGTATGTTGGAAATCTTCCGTGGGCTACTAAGGCCGAGGATTTAGGCGACGCTTTTTCAGCGCACGGTGAAGTATTGAGCAGCCGCGTTATAACTGATCGTGAGACCGGTCGTTCCCGTGGATTTGGCTTCGTAGAAGTCCGGGATGAAGATGCGGATACCATGATCGCCGCGATGAACGGTACTGAACTAAACGGAAGGGTTATAACTGTGAACGAGGCAAAAGCAAGAGAAGAAAGGGCCGAAATCTGATAAAAGACAAATCTAAATCTTAACGCAGGTGCAGAAAAACAGTTTGGCAAATACAGCCGGTGATGAATAATATTCTATAAACACCCGTGTAGAAAAGACCTATACGGGTTGCTTTATTTACTTTTAAAAAGGACACAGAAAGACAACTGGCGAATAGTTCTATAAAAAGGATAAATTTATTGTTACCGGTAGCAGCTGACAAAAGCTGCCGTGAAGCGGAGGGACGGAAAATTAACGATAACATTAAACAATGCCAGCAACGTTTAGAAAAAGATGCTTTTGCCCGTTACCTGGGCATCAACCTTTTAGAGATCAAGCAGGGATATGCCCGCGCGAGCATGAGAGTTACTTCCGAATTACTTAACGGCGCCGGCCTGACGCACGGCAGCGCGGTTTTTGCCCTGGCGGATATCGTTTTTGCCGCAGCCAGCAATTCACACGGCTCTCTGGCGCTGGCGCTTAATGTGAGCATAAGTTTCCTGAAAGCGACTTCAGAAGGCTCATTACTAACCGCTGTGGCACGCGAGGAAAACCTGACCAGAAAGACTGGTTTATACCGTCTTGAGGTAAGGGAGGAAAGCGGTGACCTGGTTGCCCTGGCGGATGGCGTAGCCTATCGTGTGGGGAATAAATAAGGGAAAGCCCGATTAGAAGGAACTTTACTTTAAAAGAAGAATATAAACTTAAGTAAACATATAAATAAGGAGGAGTGGCCTTGTCATTAAGTCCACAGGCAATTACAAACATTGCTGTGCAGGCTGCCAAAGACAAAAAGGCTTCAAACGTCACGGTCCTAGATATCCGTGAAGTGACCGTAATAGCTGACTATTTCATAATTTGCAGCGGGTTTTCCAGCACCCAGGTTCGGGCCATTGTAGAAAACGTCCAGGATAAACTGGAGGAAGCGGGGATGCCGGCCTTGCGCCGCGAGGGTTTCCGGGAAGCCAACTGGGTATTGCTCGATTACGGTGATGTTATAGTCCATGTCTTTCAGGATGCGGAGCGGCAGTTTTATAATCTTGAACGCTTGTGGGGGGATGCCCCGGTAGTGGGTGTGCCGGTAAACATCTAGGATTAAATAGTTTTTCTCGATGTTGACAGATCCAAACGTATGTCTTATAATAAACCTCAGTTTAGTTGTCAAGGCAATGATGAGGAGCAGTAAGCAGTATAACTCTGAAGAGAGCCGCCGGGTGGTGCGAGGCGGTGGGACAGGCTGCCGAAACTCGCCTTTGAGCTGTTCGGAGGAAGTTTAGTAATCCGGACCGGGTAGCGCCGTTATCGCTGTAAGAGGGTAAAGAAATGGGGCTGTGGCGCAGTGGGAGCGCGCTTCCTTGGCATGGAAGAGGCCGCGGGTTCAATCCCCGCCAGCTCCACCAAGACATATCTTTGCCAAAAAGGGTGGTACCGCGGGTTAAACCTCTCGTCCCTGAAGGGATGAAGAGGTTTTATTATTTTTTTGGGAGGGGAACATGTGAGTGTAATTGATTTTAGCGGAATTACATTGGGCGAACTGGTTGACCAGATTACTGAGGCCTATCCCGACACAGAAGCGTTGGTTTACCCGAACCGTGGTTTGAGGTACACTTATACAGAGTTCCGGGAAGCCTGCAACCAGATTGCCAAGGGATTAATGAAACTGGGAGTGAAGAAAGGGAACAGCACCGCTATCTGGGGTACCAATGTGCCCGAGTGGGCAATCACCCAGTTCGGCAGCCCCAGGATGGGGGCGGTGCTGGTCACAGTCAACACAAGTTACAAGTTATTTGAGCTTGAGTACCTGATGAAACAGTCCGACTCAACAACATTGATCATGGTTGAAGGCACCAAGACATCCGATTATATAGGTATGTTATACGAGCTCTGTCCGGAGCTGCGTGACTGCAAGCCCGGTGAACTGGTTTCGGAGAGGCTGCCATTTTTGAAAAATGTAATCCTCATCGGGGAGAAAAAATACCCGGGCATGTTTACCTGGGACGAGGTCATGAAAATGGCTGAAGAAGTCCCGGACGAGGAACTGGAAGCCGTCATGGCGTCACTGAAGCCTGACGATGTCATAAATATGATGTACACCTCGGGGACGACCGGTTTCCCCAAAGGGGTCATGCTCACCCACCGCAACCTTATCCTAAACGGCCTCGGCATAGGGGACAGTATGAAATTAACCGAGAAAGACAGGCTGTGCATCCCGGTGCCATTCTTCCACTGTTTTGGCTGTGTGCTGGGCACGATGGCAAGTGTCACGCACGGGACCACCATGGTGCCTGTCGAGGCTTTCGACCCCAGGCAGGTGCTGTGGACCATCGAGAAGGAACGCTGCACCGGGGTGCACGGGGTGCCCACCATGTTTATCATGGAGCTGGAGATAATGGAGAAGGAGAAATTCGACACCTCCTCCCTGCGCACAGGGATCATGGCCGGCTCTCCCTGCCCCATTGAAGTCATGAAAAAGGTAGTGGACGTCATGTGTGCGAATGACATTGTAATAACCTACGGCCAGACCGAGTCCTCGCCGGGGATTACCAATACCACGACGGATGACCCTCTCGAACTCAGGGTTTCAACGGTAGGGCGCGTGCTGCCTGATGTGGAGATGAAAATTGTCGACCCGGAAACCGGAAAAGAAGTCGGCCCCCACACCCAGGGGGAAATATGCGCCCGCGGCTACAACATCATGAAGGGCTACTACAAGATGCCCGAGGCCACGGCGGCGGTGATCGATGAGGATGGCTGGCTGCACTCCGGCGACCTGGCGCGGCGCT
>CAZIYV010000161.1:0-6564 GCA_964543575.1 uncultured Pelotomaculum sp. | reverse complement strand
TTTTACCGGTTCCTTTTCTCTTCTTAGTTTTTCGGTTATGTTGCTAATCTTTTCCCTGGTTGCGTCTGCCTGCGAGATTATGTCGTTCTTGTGAATGTGTTTTCAGCTCCACTTCGATGTGTGTAACAGAAAATAATGTCGTATTCTGTTGAATTTCAATGTAAACGATAGGAATCCTTTAAGAAGAACATAAAGAAGTGGCTGAAATAAAAAAATATCTTTCCATAAATTTTAAAATTGTACTGCCGATATGTTAGTGAGTGGTATTGGCTAGTTTATTAGTTGACTGACTTTAGGTAGGAGATATCCTGAATGAGAAGGCAGAATATTACCAAGAATCTCAGCGCTATTATATCGATTTTGCTATTAATCTCAAGTGTGCTTGCCTTTCTGAATCCGCTTGTCAAGGTTGAGGCGGCGGAAAGCAAGCCATATATAGAGTCAGAGCTAAGCCAGGATATTATAGATTGGTATAATGACCGGATTGAAGAACAGGGGATCATTTGGCATGATGCCGAATATGCTTGTTCGGCAGGGGCGATCTCTCAGGAGCTTAAAGAAAAAATCCAGGTTAGAGCGCATGAACGAGCGGAGTCTTACCGCCAGTCCATTGCTTTCAATACCAGTGATCTTTTTGAAAAAGAATCCAGGGTCCCTTACATACTCAGAATAGCTGAGCCAGGTTCGTGGGTGGCGGAATGGGGAAAAGTCGCCGCCCTGGGGGCCTTTGATCAGGCTGAAAGCCTGATTAGTCAGCTCAAAGTGTCCACCGCGTTGGATGATGCTTTGGCGAGTATAAGAAGTGTTGCTGTAAATGAATTTGATACGGGAGATTTAAACAGAATACTCTCAGTGGTTGATGAGACCGCATTCAATGTTGTTGAAAAAGCTGCTCTAAAGAGGGAAGTTATTCAAAAAGCCGGATTTAATAACTTTGATTGGAGAGGCACTTTAGATGATGTAATAGCTTTTGATAACTTGAAAATTGATGTTATAGAACTGGCCAGTCCGATTACCCTGTATAGAAGAGGATACCCGGGTGAACCATCATCAAAATATGGGCTTGGCAGATGGTGGGGAGATGAATATAGGACAGTTGAACAGGTGAGGAATGAACTTGCTGTGTGTGAAAACTGGGGAAATCCTTTGACCGGAGAATATAAGATTATCCTTCCGGAAGGAACGAAGATTCTTAAAGGAACAGCTGCGCCTCAGACAATCCGGAATGCTGAGGGTGCAATTCTTGAAAGCAGATCCGGTGGCGGGGTTCAATACTTCTTAAATGATATAAATAACGCCTGGGTATGCCCTAATTAAAGGAGATGATTAATATCACTGACGAATTAATATTTCAAAAATTACTTAATATTTGTATCCAGACCGTTAAAAAGTATAGGGATAATACAAAATATCCTCAATATGCATTATACAATGATAGATATGACAGGATTATTAAGTTTGCTGAAGACATTAAGACAGCTGCTATTAATAAAACGCTAATCAAAGATTTTTACTCATTAGAGATAACAAAAATGATAGATCAAAACGACCCTGAGGATATAGTACAAAGTGTACTTGCGGCAAATCAACATTATTGTCAGCACTATAGACAAATTTGACTCTAAATTAATCAGGTATTCCCTCCGCCTGCACGGCACCTGGGACACTGTGACCTGTTTTCTTCCCTGTCTCCCGCCGGCAGTGGCATGCCGCACGAAATACATTCACTTTGGTTTTTCCGTTTTTCCTGGACGATGATCTCCTGCTGGTTTTTCAGGATTCTTCTTACGATATAATCCTGATCCCCTCTCCGGATGTTTATAAACCGGATACCTACCAGAAAACGCCCGCCGGAACTATCGGCGGGGTTTTCTGAAATCCACGCGGCCTCACCAATAAGGCTGATTTTTTTGCCGGGAGAGATTTCAATATTGATGATCATTTTATCGTTTTTATTGAATTCCTGGTCAGTAGCAAAAAGCAGTCCCCCGCCGCTGATGTTTATAGTCCTGGATTTTTTGTAGCGTTCAGTTTCATCCCGCGCGTATAGAAAGTACTGGTTGACGGGCAGACGCATCCAGGATCTTCTTTTTTCCCCGGGGCTATCGGCGGACCAGTGATCATTAATGCCCCATGTAACTTTTTTGCTTTGAATTGCTCTTTTTTGCGCGCGGGCCCAAAAGATGATCAGCCCCAGCAGTAAAAAGGTTATCACCAGGAGGGGCAGGAGCATCTGCTGGTTTCTGGATTCCTGGGCAAGGAGGGTTTCTCTGAAAGCCTGTGTGAGATCCAGGACGGGATTGTTTGTATCGCCGAAAGAAGGAACCGCCGGCGACATTACCGTGATCAGGGTAAAAAACACTACTGTTGTGATAAAAAAAATTCTTTTAGTTGAATACATGACCATCCCTGCCAATATTTTATATATAGACCCCATGGCTTTACTGCCATGAGGTCAAAAAAGGGCTTCTATAAAAGCGCCGGGATGAATTTTGCCAGCAGGTACACATCCCCGTTGCCGGCTACAATCCTGTGTTTCACGTTTTCGGGAACCACCAGGGAAACACCGAGCTCACAGACTGTCTCTTTGCCGGCTATTTCACCTTTTCCCACTCCGCCGACAACATTGATAAATTCCCATTTACCGTCGTGGACATGCTCACCTATCTCAAAACCGTCTTTGATCCTGATCAAATGGCAGCTGAATTTGCCGTCAGACGAATCCCCCTTTACCAGATGCTTTAAAAATACACCTGTAAAACTGGGATGCGGGTTCCACTCAAGATCTGTTACGTTAAATTCTTTATCAGTGTACACTATTTTGCCTTCACTTAGTCCCTTGACAGTATCATTCACTTTTAATGCCTCCCGTTCTTATTTTTAAATCCCTCTAAAATTATATCACTTTTCAATCACTGCTGCTTTTTATTTCCTTTTTATTTCTTATCCCGGCTAATGCCACCTGGCAGACGAAATTTACCGGCGGCCATTCCATTTTGAAACCGGCGTTAGCGAGGGTACTGGTGATATCTACTCCCATCGCTTCAGGGCAGGTTGTGACATGATAACCCCGGTGTTCTCTCAAAAACGCGGTGGTTTCCTCCTTGAAGCTCTTTTTATCTGAAGCATGGCTGGCAGAAGCGTCGGTATCGGTTTTCAGGGGAATAACGCTGATTATCGCATACACCGGCTTACCAAGGTCAAAATAATCGGAGAATAGTGGCGCTCCCGGCGGGCAGCCCTTTTTCCTGCCGTAGTTGGGGCAGCCGTCCGGGTATCCCTGGTAAGGCTTTAAACAATTGGCGCTGATCTGTTTATCAATTACCGGTTTAACCTTTATTAGCATGTAATCACCTGCTATAGCAAAAGTTGATTTTTTCAGTATAAGAAGGAAAAGCAGACCGGTTGTTTAAATATTATAACACTAAATACGGCATTGAGGATTCTTTATAGAGAGCGAAGTGATAAATTGAGATTATTAAACTCACGCTTGTTCTTATCGGTATTGCTGGTTGTGCTCTCGACGATTTTTTATGCTGTTTACTATTCTGTTTATAAAGACATCCATACTATGAGCACATGGCTGATCATGGATATAGCCTTTTTGCCCATAAACATTTTGATCGTCAGCCTGGTTGTTGAGGGTGTGATTTCCAAGAGGGACAAGCTCCTTTTGCTTAAAAAGTTAAACATGGTGATCGGAGCTTTTTACAGTGAGGTCGGGACAAATCTGTTAAAGTTGTTGATAAGTTTTGATCTTGACGCCGGCCGGGTTGGTAAACATATGCTGTTTAACAATACCTGGACCACTCAGATGTTCCGTTCCTCTATAAATCAGGTCAGGAATGCTGACTATAAACTTGACAGTCAAATTGGTGATTTAGAAGAATTAAATGTTTTCCTTGCCGCAAGAAGAGCGTTTTTACTGCGCCTGCTGGAAAATCCGAACCTGCTGGAACATGAAACTTTTACAGACCTTTTATGGGCGGTGTTTCATTTGACCGAGGAATTGGCTAACAGAAAAGATTTCCACAGTTTGCCCGCCTCTGATTATGTCCATATTTCACACGATATGAAAAGAGCCTATACTCTTCTGCTTACGGAGTGGCTGACTTATATGAGACACCTGAGTGTAGACTACCCATACCTTTTCTCCCTGGCCGTAAGGACCAACCCCTTTGACCCTGACGCCACACCTGAGGTTAGTTGAAAAAACCAGTTATTGTAAGCCCTGTGCTCCTGTGCAGGGTATTTTTATTTGTGGGGTTAGGGGTGAGTAAGCCATCTGGAGAACTTGTATTTATAGTTTTTTTTGGATACAATGGTAGGGTATTAAAGACTGGAGGTTTTAATTTGAAGCGGGTGGTCAGCGTAAGCCTTGGCTCAACTAAACGAGATCACAAGGTAACTGTGAAGCTCCTGGGAGAAGAGTTTGAAATTGCCAGGATGGGTACGGATGGTGATTTTAACCGGGCGCTGGAATTATTGAGGGAGCTTGACGGCAAGGTCGACGCGATCGGACTGGGCGGCATTGATGTCTATCTGTTTGTCAAAGAGAAACGCTACGCCATCCAGGACGGCCTGAAATTGATGGATGCGGTGAAAATCACCCCGGTGGTTGACGGCAGCGGCCTGAAAAACACCCTGGAGAGAGAAGTTGTACGAATGCTTGCCGCCGAAACCGGTTTGCTCAAAAAGGGAACCAGGGTGCTTATGGTCAGTTCGGTGGACCGGTTCGGCATGGCCGAGGCGCTTGCGGAAATGGGCTGCGATATGACTTTCGGCGACCTGATTTTTACCGCCGGTATTCCTTACCCGATTATGACTATGGATGAACTTGAGGAAATAGCCAACCGTCTCCTCCCCGAGATCACTAAAATGCCTTTTCACCTGGTTTACCCCACCGGTAAAAAGCAGGAGAGCCAGGATGAATCCAAGGTTCAGAAATTCGCCCATTTCTACCACAACGCCGAGGTCATAGCGGGAGATTTTCACCTGATCCGGCGCTTTATGCCCTCCGGCATGAACGGGCAGACCATATTGACCAATACCACCACCAGTGATGACATTGAATTCCTTAGAGATAAAGGGGTGGGCACGCTGGTGACCACTACCCCCGAGTACGAAGGAAGATCCTTTGGCACCAACGTGATGGAAGCCGCTTTGGTGGCTATCCTGGACAAGCAGTGGGACCAGATATCAGCGCAGGACTACCTGGACCTTTTACGCAGGTTGGACTTCCGCCCGCGCATTTTAAAACTCGATACATAAATGCCCTTTTCAATAACAATTGGGCGCGATGCAAAAAAATCAGACTAAAGCCGCCAGGGAGGGTAAAAAATTGGCCACACATCTGGAGATAAAAGACAGCCTGCAGACTTTTACCGATAACTATAATAAAAACGACCGTTTAAAAATAATGAACAAGGACTGGAACAGGGTAGTGGTAGTCAAAGCTACCGATATTGAATCAGTGCATTCCTGGACTTTAAAAGACGGCGTGCTGGCATTAAAAGAGGGTGAAGCCGGCAATCCTGATTTAACCGTGATTTCCGACAGCGAAACGCTGACTGACATTTTTTATGGCGACGTCACACCGATAGAACCGTATAATAATGGAACCCTGCGCATTGTGGGCTCTGAAGACGATATCACCAGACTTGATTTTATCTGCCTGATGATCTGGGGTGAATAAGTTTGCAGCTTAAAAGGGTTCTCACCCTGCGGACAGTGGTTGCCACCAGCGCTGGCCTAACCCTGGCCAGTTCTTCTTTTGTGGCGGCTGTGCTGGTAGCCAATTACGTTCTGGGCGACACCGCCTGGATTGCCATATTGATCGGCGGGGCACTCTGTTTTTTAGCCGCCGCCTGTTTTTCCGAGTTAAACGGCCTGCTGCCCACCGCCGCCGGCATACGCCTTTATTTCAGCCGTGCCTTCAACGACCAGGTCTCGCTGGTAGTTTCACTGATGTACATGCTGATCGTGGTTGTCGGGGTAGTAGGGGTGGAAAGCTTTATCCTCTCCAAGGTGCTGAGTGAAGCTTTTCCTGTAATACCGCCTTATCTCTGGATTGTGGTGATGCTCCTGCTGGTGACCGTAATGAACCTCAGGGGGATCAAAATGGCCGGCGTGTTCCAGGATGTGGTTACTTACACCCTGATTGCCGTGATAGTATCCATCGGTCTCTTTGCCCTGTACAAGGTTGGTTTTAAATTAAACGCGCCCCTGTCACCCGGCGGCGCTGCCGGGATTATACAGGCCGTGGCCGTGGGTGTTTTTTTGTTTGTGGGTTTTGAGTGGGTGACGCCGCTGGTGGAAGAAGTCACCCAGGTGAAGCAGATTTCCAGGGGCATGATGATTGCGCTGGGGATTTTAAGCGTGGTTTACGCCATCTTTACCGTGGCCATGACCGCCGTTGTACCCAAGGAGATTCTGGTAGCCTCGCCAGCCCCCCAGCTGGTATTGGCCAGGACAGTCCTGGGTGATCCTGGCGCCTCCTTCATGATAGTAGTTATCCTGGCCACCTCCCTGAAAACTTTCAACGCAGGGATAATCAGTGTTTCC
>CAZIYV010000160.1:0-6639 GCA_964543575.1 uncultured Pelotomaculum sp. | reverse complement strand
CCCCGCCTATGGGCAGGAGGCCGTAAAGAGGGCCGTAAAGAGTCGTCTGCAGCGAATACCCGAGCGGCATAGCGAAGGCTGTAGAGGCAATCAGCACAGCCAGCGACACTGTCACCAGGACGGCGATGTACCCTTTCAGGCGCAGGCCGGCCATGGCCATGAACAGGAAGATCACAGGCACGGCTGCGACCAGGGCGGAAAGGCCCGGGTTCCCCATTGGATCTATTACCTGTGTCCAGGTCAATACTGCCTCCCTCCAACCGGCCTAAATTACTGCCAAATAATAAAAACCTTCTTTCAACACTACTAAAACATTATCCTTTATGGTTTTCAGGTAAAAAAAAACCGGCCTTTCTTATGAAAAGCCGGCATCTATAACTACGCCTTCAAGCCGTGATTTCACGACATCTATAACTCTCTGGTTGCGGGAACCGCGAAAAGGAATTTCCAGATCCCGCTCCTCCAGGATAAAAGGTCCATCAACAATATAGTCGGAAGCCAGGAGCAACTCATGTACCGACTGGTCCTCCCCCGCAAGGGAGAGCAACGCCTCCCAGGTATACCCGGTAAAGGTGATCACGTCCAGGCCCAGCTTTTTAACCTCCCGGCCCAGCCAGGCCATCTGCGCCGCCTGGAGAAAGGGTTCACCCCCGGAAAAGGTTACCCCTTTGATCAACTTTGTGTTTTTTATTTGTTCCAGCAAATCTTGTGTTTTTACCAGAGTGCCGCCCGCCGGATCCCAGGAGTCCGGATTGTGGCAGCCATCGCAGCCGTGCCGGCAGCCCTGGGCAAATACGACAAACCTCAGGCCCGGCCCGTCCACCACGCTCTCTCTAACCGTTCCCGCTATACGCATCTCCATAATGATTATTCCTTTTACTTCATTTTAGATTATTTATGAGGTATCCTATCGCTTAACTCCGAGAGCTTGCTGTCGTTGAACCGGTCGGTGGTGCTCAGGTAGCCGGTGATCCGGCGCACCCGCCTGATGTTCATTGAGCCGCAGCGCGGGCAAAGGTCTTCGTTAAAAACTCCTGTCAGGCTGCAGTTGGTGCAGAAATCCACAGGGTAATTAATCCCGCCGTACCCCATATCGCTGTCACGCATATGCCTGATCACTGCTTCCACCGCGTCCGGGTTGTGCAGCGGAGGTGAAGACATTTCCACATAGCTGATGTGGCCGGCGTTGCAATATTTGTGATATGTGCCCTCCAGTCCGATTTTAGCAAAGCTGCTGATGGGGAAATCAACAGGAACATGGAAGGAGTTGGTGTAGTAATCTTTTATGGTTACACCCGGTATAAGACCAAATTCCTTGCGGTCCAGTTTGACAAAACGGCCTGACAAACCCTCCGCCGGAGTACCCAGCAGAGTATAGTTCAGGTTGTACTCAGCTGCAGCCTCATCAATTTTCTCACGCATATATGCGATTATCTCCTGTCCCAGAGCCTGGGATTCCTCATCCTGTCCGTGGTGACGGCCGGTCAGGGCTGTAAGCGCTTCGGCCAGGCCGATAAAACCCACAGAAAGGGTGCCGTGCTTGATCGCCTCTTCGATAGGATCATCTGGTTTCAGGTCTTCCGAGTCAAGATATAGTTTCTGGCCCATGATAAAGGGCATGTCCTTGACTTTCAGCCTGCACTGCACCTGGTAGCGGTGGTAAAGCTGGCGGGCGGTCAGATCAATAATTTCAGATAGACCGCGGTAAAAGGCGTCCAATTTTCGCTCAGCCTTGATGGCCACCCTGGGCAGATTGATGGTGGTGAAAGATAAATTACCCCTGCGGTCGGCAACCTCCGGGCCACGCCTGTTGGCCATGACCCTGGTGCGGCAGCCCATATAGCTGACCTCGTTACCGAACTGTTTGTTAAAGGAGGAGTCCATAAAGCTGAAGGTCGGGTTCAGCCGCTTGCTGGCCACCTTAATGGCTAGCTTGAACAGGTCATAGTTAGGGTCGCCAGGGTTGAAGTTGATCCCTTCTTTAACCCTGAAGATGATATTGGGGAAGATAGGGTTCTCCCCGTTGCCCAGACCGGCCTCGTAGGCCAGCAGGAGGTTTCGCACCACCCGCCTGGCAGACTCAGACGTCTCAGTTCCGACATTAATGGAAGAAAAAGGTACTTGAGCTCCAGCCCTGCTGTGCATCGAATTCAGGTTATGGATCAAGGCTTCCATGGCCTGATAGGTTTCGAAATCCGAGGAGTCTTCCACAAAGGGGGCGATATCCCGGTCGAAGGAAGCGTAAGACTGCCCACCGTGCATGTCATTCTGCGAACTCTGCAATATTATCGCCGCCTGGGCGGTAGCGGTTGTCGGACGCTTGGGAGGCCGGATATAGCCGTGCCCGGTGTTAAACCCTTCCATTAATAATTTATTTAGGGGAATTTGTAAACAAGTCAAGGTTTTTCCGTAGACATCTAGGTCATGAATATGGATATCGCCCCGCATGTGGGACTGGGCCATTCCTTCAGGGATCAGGCGGTTCAGGTAGTATTTTTTGCTGGCGGCACTGGCGATCTGGAGCATTTTTGCCGACGGGGAGTTGCTGATATTGGCATTCTCCCGGTTGGTTTCTTCCAGGATCTCTTCCACCGCGTCCATCAACTCGCCCTTGGCGTCCCGCATCCGCGTGCGCCTGGCGCGGTAAAGAATGTACGCTTTCGCGGTACGGGCGTGCCCCGACTCGATCAGTACCTTCTCCACCATATCCTGTACGTCTTCCACTCCGAAAAGGTTGCCATTATACTGCTTTCTCAGCAGTTTTAAAACCTCGATAGTCAACTCCATGGCCGTCTGGCGGTCCTCACCGCCAACCGCCCGCGCGGCTTTAAAAATTGCATCCGTAATCTTGGCTTCGTCAAAGACGACTTCCCGGCCGTCGCGTTTCTGTATTGCTTTAAACATTTTCTTCCGGGCCCCCTTTTAAGCTGCTTCCTTTTGTGCTAAGAAGGTCTTTCAACTCTTCCAAAAAACTCTCCGCATCCCGGAATTCACGGTAAACCGAGGCAAAACGCACGTAAGCGACTTCATCGAGCCCGCGCAGGTGCCCCATTACAAGCTCTCCAATATACTCGCTTCTCACTTCAGTTTCCGTGGTGTTGCGCAGCTCCCTTTCTATTTTGTCTACAATTGTTTCAATGCTCTCAGTTGAAACAGGCCTTTTCTGGCACGCCTTAATTAAACCAAGAACCAGTTTTTGCCGGTCAAAGGTTTCTCTGCGGCCATCCTTTTTCACTACCACCAGGGGCAGACCATCTACCTTTTCATAGGTAGTAAATCTTTTAGCACAACCCCCACATTCCCTGCGCCGCCGGATCGAGTCACCTTCCACAGTAGGTCGTGAATCAAGTACCCGGCTGTCGGACAACCCGCAAAAGGGGCATTTCATTGTTATTTCACGCTCCGTATCGCTTAATCAAGCTACATAATATGGGGTTAAACATGATAGAATTATACTATATATTGATTGTGTTTGAAAAACGGAAAACTATACCATAATAGCAAATGGGAGAGCAGTAACTCCCCCAGGCTTCAAAATGGTTATTCTTTCTTATGTTTTTGTCTTACCACTCTCAGTTCGCAGTTAATCGGGGCAGTTTAATAATTGCCTCTGTTCTCGTGCCTGGGATCGGTAAAAGTGCTGACCTCAACTAAAATAACATCTGCTCCGATTTTCATAATTTTATTCCACGGCACTACAATCTCTTCTTCTTTACCAAGAAAGCCGAGAAACTTGCCGCTTACACCAGGCAGGATAATAGAGTTGATTTTCCCTTCTTCCAGGTCAATATCGATGTCCTTAATCAGGCCGAGCCTGCGCCCGTCCACTATATTGATAATCTCCCGCACCCGCAGGTCAGATATTTTTACCACCGTGAGCACCTCCCTTAATGGTCGTGGGACGTGGGTCGTGAGTCGTGAGAATATAAGCATTTCTATGTGGTCTAATAACTTTAAAAAAACTAAAGTCATCTTTCAGATATAGAACTCCTTATATCTATATGTTCAAGCAGCCATAATCTGAACAAAAATATTATGGAGCAGAAAACAGAATTCAGAAGTCAGTAGACTCCTGAATTCTATATTCTTAGAAAATTTAAGGCGGCTCATCAAAGCCGCCCCTTTATCTAGACATGTTTTTTCATGTGGCTGAGCGCGGCTTTCTCCAGCCGCGAAACCTGGGCTTGGGAGATACCGATCTCATCGGCTACTTCCATCTGGGTTTTCCCTTCATAAAAGCGAAGAGTCAGGATTAACTTTTCACGGGCGCTGAGTTTCTTCAGAGCGTCCCTGATGGCTATCCCCTCAAGCCAATTCTGGTCCTGGTTTTTTTCGTCACTGATCTGGTCCATCACAAATATGGGATCACCGCCGTCGTGGTAAATAGGCTCAAAAAGGGAGATCGGTTCCTGAATGGCATCCAGGGCAAAAACTATTTCCTCCCTGGGCATTTTTAATGCACCGGCGATCTCGTTTATGGAAGGCTCGCGAGAGAACTTGTTGACCAGCGCATCTCTCACCTGCAGTGCCTTATAGGCGACGTCCCGCAGTGAGCGGCTCACTCTGATCGGGTTGTTGTCCCGTAAATAGCGCCGTATTTCCCCAATTATCATAGGTACCGCATATGTTGAAAACTTTACATTCTGGGACAGGTCAAAATTATCTATAGCTTTCATCAGACCAATACAGCCTACCTGGAAAAGGTCATCCACATATTCGCCCCTGTTGGTAAAGCGCTGGATTACGCTCAGAACCAGCCTAAGATTGCCGTTAATCAGCTTGGGCCTGGCTGTGGTGTCTCCTTTTTGCATGATTTCGAACAAAGCTCGCATCTGGCTTCCTGTCAGTACCGGGAGTTTTGACGTGTTGACACCACAGATCTCGACTTTGTTCACCAGCATGAACGGACCACCACCCCTTCCAAATATTCATTTATTTTTACAATCACATTATTACCACGGCAAAATTTTATTATACATAAGCGCTTTTCAATGAAAAAACCGCCTCAAATGGCGGCGGGATAACCGATTAATTATTCCATACGGTGGATTTCTTTTTTCAGCCTCTTGATGATCCTCTTCTCCAACCTGGAGATATACGACTGGGATATGCCGAGCAGATCGGCAACTTCCTTCTGGGTTTTCTCCATGCCGCTGTTCAAGCCGAAGCGCAGTTCCATGATTCTGCGCTCCCGCCCGGAGAGTTTCTGGAGGGCCAGGTAAAGAAGCTTTTTATCCACCTCGTCCTCTATTAATTTGTAAATTATATCGTTTTCGGTGCCCAGCACGTCGGACAAAAGCAGTTCATTGCCGTCCCAGTCTATGTTGAGGGGTTCGTCAAAGGACACTTCCGCCCTGGTTTTGTTGTTTCTTCTAAGGTACATCAGTATTTCATTTTCAATGCAGCGTGACGCGTAGGTCGCCAGCTTAATCTTCTTGGACGGGTCAAAGGTGTTAACAGCCTTAATAAGACCTATCGTTCCTATAGAGACCAGATCTTCTATGCCCACCCCGGTGTTTTCAAATTTGCGGGCGATATAGACTACCAGGCGCAGGTTCCTTTCAATCAGTATGCTTCTGACCGCGCTGTCCCCGCCTTCCAGACGGTTGATCAGAAAAGACTCCTCGTCCGTTGTAAGGGGCGGTGGTAAAGCCTCGCTGCTTCCCACGTAATAAACCTTTGGCCGGTATCCCAGCCGGATTAAAAAGCGCAGTGCCGCCAGTCTGATCATCCACTTGAATTGCCAGAATCTTAGCCAGGCCAAAAATCATACCCCCTTAAAGACAGATTTCATGGATACTTTGGAGCCGGTAAACTTTTCTGGATTAAGGCTGTCCTTACCGCCTAAGATACCGGCGCCAGCAGTTCGGAACTGAGCAGGGCATGATAATTGCCGCCGGGGTCAAGCTTTTTATGATAGATGGCAATGACCACCTTGCCCACCCGCACCTGTTTTCCCTGCCGCTCAATTAAAACTTCATCCGGACGGAAACCTACCATCAAGCCGTTGACATTGCCCAAGGACTGAAAAGGGACTGCTGTAAAGCGCGAGGCATAGCGTTTTTCGCCCAGGGAGCCCAGAAAGCCCCATACGTCAGGTTCTCCTTCTTTTTCAAAGCAGGTCCTGGCTTCCTCCGGCAGGAGAGATTTCAAAACAGCATACTCGGCAACTACCACCGGGTGCCTGGTCATAGGATCTTTCAGTTGGTTTCCGGTATCCAAAAAAGCGTTTACCCTGATCTGTTCCCCGCCGGACTTTATCAAGAGATTCATGCTGAAGAGGTTTTCAAAATAACCGCTTTTAATAACCGCGGCTATACCTTGCCCGGCAGCCCAGAAAGCCGCAAGCCCCAAAAATATGCCGGGCCAGAAATGCTCGGCGATGACGCTGCCGATTCCGCTGTAACTTGTAAACCGGCCTGAATGTGTAAAAAAGATCATGCCCAAGGTCAATCCGCCCAGAGCAAAGGACGTTAAGTAGAAACAACCCAGACAGGTCAGGAACTTCCTCATATTGAGCGGTGCAAAGACAGCTGCGGTGATGACTATTGAAGCGGCTGTTTTAAACCATACCGACAGCAAAAAGTTATTGCCCGGAAAAAACAGCGCCAGAGAATAATCCGACCCCACCGCTGCCCC
>CAZIYV010000159.1:0-6737 GCA_964543575.1 uncultured Pelotomaculum sp. | reverse complement strand
CTCCTTCGGGCAAAATGGAGATTGCCTCCAGCCTGATGGCCAAACACGGCTCTGACGCGCTGCCTGTCTACACCGAACCATCGGAAGGTCCCCTGCAGGACCCTGAGCACTGCAGGGAATTCCCCCTGGTACTGAACACGGGCGCGAGGATCCAGTCGACCTTTCGCTCCCAGCACCTGAACGTGCCCGGACTGGTGAAACTGCAGGAAAAACCGCTGGTTTTGATCAACCCCGTTGACGCGGCGGAGCGGGGTATCAGCAGTGGGGACAGGGTTGCGGTCAGCACCAGGAGAGGACGGGTTTTCTTTTACGCTGACGTGACTGAAAAAGTTTTGCCGGGTCAGGCAGAGGTTAATATGGGCGGCGGGAACCCGACCCAGGTCGAGGCCTGGCGCCAGGCCAACGTTAACGCTCTGGCAGACTTCGGCAACAGGGACCCCGTTTCAGGGTTTCCGGTGTTCAAAGCGCTTTTATGCCAGATTGAGAAAGCCTAAAAAAAGGGGGATTACAGTGCCAAAGATTAAAGTGGAGTTTATCAACACCTGCCCCTGCTGTGATGAACATGTACAAACCATAAAAAACACAGCGGAAAAATACGGGGATGACGTGGAAGTGAAGATTTACTACGCGGGCAAGGATTTTGACTATCTTAAGAAGTACGGCATGGTGACCAAGGGAACTATGATCATCGACGGCAGAAAGAAAATCGATAACCTGTCCAAAGCAATAATTGAAAAAGCTATTGAAGACGCGCTGAGGTGATGAAATCTTGATCTTGGAATTGTTGCAAAAGGTCATTCTGACCGCCCTGGACATTCTTAACGGCGCTTCGGTATGGCTGATTTTAAGCTTTGTTTTAGCAGGGCTGATGCACAATATGATCAGCCCGGACAGGCTTCAGCGCATGCTGGGGAATCGGAAAATCTCAACCCTGGCTAAAGCCACAATTTCCGGCATGCTCCTGCCCATCTGCAGCTGCGGGGTCATCCCGCTCGGCCTGGGACTGTTTTATTCCGGCGCCTATCTGGGGCCGACTCTGGCTTTTATGACGGCTACCCCGATCATAAATCCAGCAGCCGTCCTGCTTGCTTACGGGTTTTTGGGGCCGCAGATCGCCACTATCTACCTGGTGACCGGGTTCGTTGTGCCAATGTTGATCGGTATTGTTGGTAACAAGTTTGCCGGACCGGAGATCCACGCTCCCGGTTTGGAGGAACCCGTGGTTCTAGCCGAAATGGAATCCGGGGAGCAGGCCAGCCTGGCTCAAAAGCTGCAGACGGGGTTGCAGTGGGGGTTTCTGGACATGGGGGTTGCTGTGAGCAAATATGTCTGCGTGGGCATGCTGCTGGCCGGGCTGATTCTTGTCATGGTGCCCCCGGCGTTTATCCAGCAATACCTTGGTAACCCGGGCCTGATCTCAATCGCCGGCGTCGCTGTCCTGGGCGCGATCATGTACGTTTGCGCGGTAGGCCACATCCCGTTTATCGCCGCGCTGGTGGCCAGCGGGGCGGCGCCGGGGCTGGCCATAACGTTTTTGATGACCGGTGTGGCCACCAACCTGCCCGAGCTAATCAGCATGTACAAATTAATTGGCCGTCGGGCTGTGCTGATATACTCTTCAGTGCTGATCAGCGCCTCTTTTTTGGTGGGGTATATGACCAACAAATTATTACTGCCTGGTTTTACTCCTTTTTTTGACCTGAGTAAAACCCGCCAGACTGTCGGGCTGGCCAATAATCTCATCTTTGCCGCACCTGTGCCCCTGCGCTATCTCTGTTCAGCGGTTGTCTTGCTGCTTGGTTTGTACGCCCTGTGGCCCGGGTTTAAACGGGCGCTGTCCAGGGTAAGGGCTGCCTGATGTACCGCCGCTGGCTGATCTGCGTTTTGCTGATGTTTCTGCTTACCGGGGCAGCGGCGGGCGGCTGCGGCAAAATGTCAGTTAACGAGAAAAAACAAAGCGACCAAAGTGAGGTAAGTGAGACAGGAGAACCGTCCCCTTGTCTCAGTTATTTTGCTTCGACCCACTTAGGAAAAGAAGTAATAAAATGTGCCCGTGCTGACCTTAACGGGGACAATGTTGAAGATTTGGTGGTGATTTACAGAGAGAGCGAAGAGAAGAACAATATGCTGGTGGTGCTGGATATTAAGGGTGGATACCAGTGTACCAACGAAGTGGCGGCGCCGGTGTCCAACCAGGTGATCACCTTTAAAGACATTGACAATAAACCCCCGCTGGAGTTTATTGTCCAGGGCATGAAAGGCGCCAATGTCGGTTACGCCATTTATCGTGTGGACGGGACCAAACTGGAAGACTTGTTTGGCGAAGGAATGAAAGACTGCTGCTAGAGCCATGGCCTTAGACATGGGGAGAAAAGGGGATGGTCCCCCGCGGGCTTCAAACCCGTTTGTCCGCCTGTCAGGCAGGTGGGAGTCCGGTTCGAATCCGACTTCTCCTCACCAAAATTCTTTTAACGGCAAGCCTGTATCAGACATAGAAGGGAGAAATGATTTATGACAAAATTAAAAAGGTTTGTGCCTATTTTTGCCTTATCGGTTGTTTTACTTTTATTGCTGGCCGGCTGCGGCGGTGGCTCCAAACAAGCCGGTCAAAGCAAAGCGGCGAATAGCTCAATACCTGATAAAGACAAGGACTATGTGGTCCAGCTCGGTTACTATGACTGCGACCACATGACCGGCGCATGCATCGCCAAGGACGCCGGCATATTTGACGAACTGGGCCTGAAGGTGAACATTACCGGTAACGGCAAGGTCCCCGAGGCCATGGCGGCAGGCCAGATGGACGCGGGGTATGTCGGCAATACCCGGATGATGCGCGCTTTTTTGCAGGGGTCGCCGATTATAGTGGGGGCTAACAATCACCTGGGAGGATCCTACTACCTTATCGCATCAAACAATATCAAGACACCCCAGGACCTGGTCGGCAAGAAGTTGGCCATAGGGACAGACCCGGAAAAGAACAGCTCCAGCTGGGTCCGCTTTGCTACAGAATTGGGTATACCGGTGGAAGGAAAGAACTACGAGGTTTTCAACATGATGGACAAGGACGAGTATTTTGCCATGTGCGCTGGTAAACTGGACGCTTTTTCCACCTGCGATCCCTTTGGCTCCCTGGCTGAATACGAAAAAACAGGACACGCTCTAGCTATTTCGGGCAAATTACCCAGTGGAGAATGGGGCATATGCTGCGCTTATAATCTTAATAAGAATTTTGCCACTGAACACCCGGAGTTAGCCAGGCTGATGATCCTGGCCCATACCAGGGCTATTGAACATATGTACCTCAAACCAGTCCTCTCGGCCGAAATTTTTGCGGAAAACTATAATATGCCTTTGGAAGTAGCACTGATGACTATCTGGAAAAAAACAGTCGCGGAAGGCAGAACCATGACCTGGAAAATTGATAAGAGCAACTGGCAGAGACAAATAGATCTGGAACTGGGCTATAAAACAATTGATGCGGCTCCCAACGTGGATGAGTTTATTCAACCCCAGTACCTTAACGAATGTGGCGCGAATGACTTTGACACTTTCATCAAGGAGAAAGTCGACCCGGTCTTCCCGGTAGGCATGCCTTATGAGGAGTGGAAAGCTAAAGCCTATAGTATGGAAGGTAAGAAGGCTTAACAGAATTCATGAAAAAGGTGTTTGCCGCTATTGCGGCTGCCGCCCTGCTGCTGTTGGCCGCCTTCTCAGCGTTTCCGCAGCGGGAAGAAAACAACGGGAAGGTTAAAATAGGGGCTCCAGATGATACAGGCGGCATGATCATTCACTACCTGGTTAATGACAAAGGCTATGGGGATGCCGAGACGCAGTGTGACTTTGAAATGTATTCGGTCAAGGACTGCTGCGCCAGCACTTCCCAGTGGGCCTTAAGCACCAACCAGTATGACCTTGCCGTCATGTGTCCTGACGCGGCAGCAAGTCTGCTGGAAAAGGACGGACGGTTTGAAATCGTCAGCCCGTGCCTGGTTAATTCGGACATTGTAGTGGTCCGGCCAGGCGTTATACCTCAAATAATCGGGGTGGCCCAGAACCGCTCCCACCAGGAGCAACTCGCAGCAGGTGTTTTCGGCCCGGATGTCGCCACGGCGCCCATGCTGCCGGCGGCCATTCCCTACGCCTATGAGAAAAAGGCGGTTGACGGGGTGGTCGTGGACGCTTTGAGGGGATTTACCATGGCCGGCGAGAAAATACCGGCGCCTGCCGGACCCTCCGGCCATGTCACTTACGTGCTTGTTGTGAATAAAAGCTTCAAGGATGACCTCCGTTACAGTGAGTTCATCACCCTGTTCCAGGCATCGGTTGAAGAGCTGAATAATCCGGATGTACTGATCGAGGAAATCAGGAAATACAAGAATATTGATTTTACACACGAGGAGGTGGAGCAATGGAACCGCTTGGGGATAAGGCACGTTTTTACAACTCCAGGAACGTAAGGTTAATGCGCGAAAAAATCATGGCAGGTAATTTGCAGAAACAGCTGTTGTACCGTGTGATTACCATCGCGGTGGTATTTGGTGTCTGGCAGTTGGCCGCCAACCACTACCACAGTGAATTTATGATGCCGTCCCCGTGGAAAACGATGGTCACTTTCACCTCTGTCGTGCATGACCCGGAGGTTGTTAAGAACCTCCTGATAACTTTAAGAAGGGTTCTGACAGGGTTTCTTTACGCCCTGATGATAGGAGTGCCGTTGGGATTCTTGATGGGTTATTCAAAGACGGCCCTGCAGTTGTTTGATCCCCTGATCGATTCATTAAGGCAGATCCCGATCATGGCCTGGGTGCCGCTGACCATAGTCTGGTTCGGCCTCGGCGACGGGCCGACAATATTTCTAATTACCTTTTCCGGGATTTTCCCCATAGTCATCAATACCGTGGCTGGAGTGCAAAACATCTCCCGTGATTATTACAATGCGGCCCGCAGCATGGGGGCAGGTCCCTTGAGTATCTTCTCCCATATCATTGTGCCCGCTTCGCTGCCGGACATCCTGATCGGCGGCAGGGTTGCCATGGGGTTGGGCTGGATGTCGGTTATCTGAGCGGAATTCATCGCGACGAGTGCCGGCTTCGGCTACTCTATGGTGGAAGCTCAAACAAGGATGCAGACAGGCAAGCTGGTGGCGCTGATGATCATGGCCGCCCTGATCGGATACGGCATTGACCGGATTTTACAGTTGTTTAACCGGTCTCTAACCAGGTGGAGGTTTACCCAGTGATGGAATTGAGAGTAGAAAACATTTCGAAGAATTTTAAGAATGACAGCGGTGTCCATACAGTTCTCAAGAACTTAAACTTTTCCGTGCACGAAGGGCAATTTGTGACGCTGCTCGGTCCATCCGGCTGCGGCAAGACCACCCTGCTGACAATCATCGCCGGCTTCCAGGCTGCCTCAGGGGGGAGAGTCCTGATCAACGGGCAGCAGGTGACCAAACCGGGGCCGGACAGGGGTTTTGTTTTTCAGAACTATGCGCTCTTCCCCTGGATGACGGTCGGGGAAAATATCCTCTACCCGATGAAACAGCGCAAAGTGCCAGCTAAAGATAGGGGAAAGCGCCTGGAAGATCTGCTGGCCATGGCCCAGCTGGAAGGCAAGGAAAAGCTTTTCCCGCACCAGCTGTCCGGGGGCATGAAGCAGAGGGTTGCTTTCATCCGCGCTCTGGCCGGCAGGCCGGAAGTGCTGCTGATGGACGAACCTCTTGGCGCTGTGGATATGCAGATGAGGCAGTCACTGCAGGATGACCTTGAGGCGCTCTGGCTGAAAGACAAAACCACTGTGGTTATGGTGACTCATGATGTTGATGAAGCCATTTACCTCAGCGACAGGGTGATCGTCATGTCGGCGCAGGAAGGGAAAATAGTTGACGACATGCCTGTCAGACTGCATCGACCCCGTGACCGCAAGGGCATGGAGTATCACAAGCATAAGGAACATCTTACCGAAGCGCTCCGGACTGCCATGGGCAAGCTGCCAGAGTCACTTGAAGCGGAAAAAAAGCTGTGCCTGGCCTGAGAGAGGACATCTGCAATAGAATGCAATTTACAGAGATTATAAAAATATCAACGAGGAGGGCTTTTTAATGAAAATAGCCTATGTTTTTAGTTCAACCACTTCTCAAAAAATCCTGAACACCATGATTATTCCCCAACTGGAAAAAGGCACGCACGGGGTTGATGTGGTAGGGATGTTCTTCTTTATGGACAATACTTTTTTCCTGCTGGACGGCACTGAAATGGGGGACAGGCTGCGTCAGATCCAGGAAATGAACGGCATGCTGCTCATGGCTTGCGACCAGTGCGCCATCGAGCGCGGTATAGACCAGAAACTGATCAAGGGCGCGCAGATCGGCTGCTTCCCGCAGCTCTACGCCGCGCTGGGAGGGGTTGGAGTAGAGCAGGTCATCACGCTCTAAAAAAACAGCAGGCAATAATTCCCGAATCAGTAAGGCAGTTTCTTAGCCGGGTGGTAAAGGAACTGCCTTCTGGGTTTAATTAGCCTGAGAAAACCTGAAAAATTAAGCTCATGAAGATGGGGGCAAACAAAAAGACGTTGTCAGGGGGACGGGGTTGTTGACTGTCAGGGGGACGGGGTTGTTGACAACATTTGGCCAGAATTGATTCGATTGTCGGATTATACGGACTTACTTTGCAGGAGCTCCAAAAACGCTTCTATCCTTACGCGAATCTGCTCGATGTCACTTTCGGAATACGTTGTTT
>CAZIYV010000158.1:4435-6788 GCA_964543575.1 uncultured Pelotomaculum sp. | reverse complement strand
TTTCGGGCCACCGGGAACAGGGAAAACTACCCTGGCTATGATTATCGCCAACCTGACTAAAGCCTGCTTTGAAACCATGAACGCGGTGATGGCAGGGGTAGCGGATATCAGGCGGGTAATGGAAGAAGCCAAAAAGAGGCGTTCCCTTTACAATGAAAAAACTATCCTTTTTATTGACGAAATTCACCGTTTTAACAAAGCACAACAGGACGCCCTGCTTCCTTCTGTGGAAAACGGCCTGATCACCCTGATCGGATCCACCACCGAGAACCCCATGTTTGCTGTAAACCGTCCACTCCTTTCCCGCTCGCAGCTTTATCGCTTTGAGCTTCTTTCCCGGGAAGCAGTGCGCAGAATTCTGCTTAAGGCGCTCGCGGATGAAGAAAGAGGGCTGGGATCATACCGGGTTGAGGCTGCTGAAGAGGCTCTGGGCCATCTGGCTGAAATTGCTAACGGTGATGCCAGAGCAGCCCTTAATGCGCTTGAACTGGCTGTCCTGACGACAACTCCCGATGCCGGCGGGGTTAGGAGAGTTACCCTGTCTGTCGCGGAAGAAGCGATTCAAAAGCGTGTCCTGAGGTACAACCGCGCGGACGAGCATTATGATGTGATATCTGCTTTTATTAAGAGCATGAGAGGTTCGGACCCCCAGGCTACTTTATACTGGCTGGCCAGGATGCTTTACGCCGGTGAAGATCCAGAGTTTATCAGCCGCCGGATTATGATTCACGCTGCCGAAGATGTCGGCCTGGCTGATCCCCAGGCGCTTGTTGTGGCTACGGCTGCAGCACAGGCGGTGGAGAGGATCGGGTTGCCAGAGGGCAGGATCATACTCGCTGAAGCTGCACTCTATATAGCAGCCGCCCCCAAAAGCAATGCGGTGATCAAGGGCATTAGTGCGGCCTCCGCGGCGGTTGAGACGGAGAGGGCGGAGCCGGTGCCCGCTCATTTAAGGGGTAGCGGTTATAAAGGGGCTTCAGCTCTGGGGTCCGGCAAAGGCTACAAATACCCTCATGATTATCCGGATGCATATGTCAAACAAGCATATTTACCAGAGAATATGGCAGGGAAAACTTTTTATGACCCTGCCGGCAATGGCTTTGAGGCGGATATAAAAAAGAGGATGGAAAAAAGGAAGCAGGAATAAAGGAACCAGAATCTTTGAGTATGATATGGAGTTTTTTACTAAATAATATTTAGATGTTTATGAATTAAATTCACTTGGACGGTGCACAATATGATCACAAGGGTTCGTAATGGCCGAGCCAAGACTGTTACAGGGTCTAAAGGCTCTGTAATAGTCGGCCAAAGATTAATATCAGGTCGCAACGGCTTGGTATTAGTCGGCGGGCAGACTGGTGGGTGTTGCGGCAGGCTTCGCATCAGTCCGAACGATTGATGCGGGGTCGTAAGGGATATCCATTGGTCGAGCTAAGATTATCATGGGTGTCGGATGCTATTTCTTTCCTAGCCTGAGGTTTATAGCAGTCGAAAGATTGCTATGAGCTTCCTAGATATCCATGATAGTCGAGCAAAGGTCACTACGGGTTCCGTAATGGTCTATGGCAGTCGAAAGATTGTCGTGGGCTATGCAGGGATTCGTAATGGCTGTAGCGTAGGTCATTACGGGTTCTTAACATAGGAACCTTCCTCTTAGGAGGAAGGTTCCTTATTTTTATCAAAGCCGGCGTTGACATTTTTAAGGCTGTATGCTAATATGTCTCCAAGTATATCCGACAAAATTACTAGGAATAAGACAATCAGAGCAATTTGGGAGGATCGGGATGCGAAAGATTTATTTTGATCACAGTGCCACAACGCCGGTTCACCCCGATGTGGCAGAAGAAATGTTTCGCTATGTAACGGGCATATTCGGCAACCCTTCCAGTATTCATTCTTTCGGCAGGGAGGCCAGAAAGGCCGTAGAAGCATCCAGAAATGTAGTGGCGCAAAGTATTGGGGCTAATCCGGAAGAGGTTGTTTTTACCAGCGGCGGCACAGAATCTGACCACCTGGCTATCAAGGGAGCAGCTTACGCCAACCGGAAAAAAGGCAACCATATCATTACTTCCGCAGTAGAGCACCATGCGGTTCTGGACACCTGCAAAGCCCTTGAGAAAGAAGGTTTCGAACTAACAGTTTTGCCTGTGGACAGTTACGGGATGGTAAACCCGCAGGATGTGGCCAAGGCCATTAAAGATAGCACTATATTAATTACAGTCATGCATGCCAACAACGAAATCGGAACAATTCAACCCATATCCGAAATAGGAGGGATAGCCAGGGAAAAAGGGGTGCTTTTTCAAACTGACGCCCTTCAGAGCATTGGGAAAAAACCCTTGTAAGTTAAGGG
>CAZIYV010000158.1:0-4425 GCA_964543575.1 uncultured Pelotomaculum sp. | reverse complement strand
TGCAGAGCATGGGTAAAATACCTGTTAATGTTAGCGAACTGAAGGTGGACCTTTTGTCTGTTGCCGGTCATAAGATTTACGGGCCAAAAGGGGTAGGCGCTCTCTATATAAGACGGGGTACCCGCTGGCGGCCGTTTAATTTTGGCGGTGGCCAGGAACGGAAGCGCCGGCCTGGAACTGAAAATGTGCCAGGTATAGCAGCCCTGGGCAAAGCGGTAGAACTTGCCGTAATGGATCTGGGGGAGGAAGCGGCACGTTTGACTTTTTTGCGGGAAAAACTGATAAAAGGGATTTTAGAAAAAATTGACTATGTTAAACTTGCCGGACACCCAACCATGCGCCTGCCCAATCACGTTAATCTTATTTTTGAATTTATAGAAGGAGAATCTATGCTTCTAAGTCTGGATATGCAGGGTGTGGCTGCTTCCAGCGGTTCGGCCTGTACCTCAGGTTCCCTGAACCCGTCACATGTGCTCCTGGCCATGGGTATTCCCCAGGAGATTGCGCACGGGTCACTCCGCCTGACTCTGGGCAGGGGCAACACAGAAGAAGAAGTCGATGAATTTATCAACATGATGCCCCCTATTGTTGAACGCCTGAGGGCAATGTCTCCTCTATGCTGATAAAGGGTTTTTAAATTGACATTATCCGACTGGCATGCTAAGATATCCCTGGTTAAATAGTAAGTTAAGTATATTAAAGGGTGTGGTCTTTTGCGGCTTTCCACTAGAGGGCATTATGGTTTGAAAGCAATGTTGGATTTAGCCCAGAATTACGGCACAAGCCCCATTCCTTTAAAGGCCGTGGCCCGGCGCCAGAACCTTTCTGAGCATTATCTTGAGCAGCTTATCGCCATACTGCGGAAATCAGGCCTCGTCAAAGGTGTACGCGGCTCTCAGGGTGGTTACATCCTGGCGCGTGAACCCTCTGAAATAAGTGTGGGTGATGTGATCAGGTCTCTGGAAGGGCCAATTGCTCCAGTCTATTGCGTTAGTGAAAAAAACCCGGGAGCCTGTGACGAAGCTGATTATTGTATAACACGGACAGTCTGGGCCAGGGTGCGTGATGGTATAGCCGCGGTAATGGACGCTATCAGTTTAGCCGATCTTTGCAGGGAGGCAGAAGAAGCTCCCTGTTCATGTAAAGATAATTTGCCTGGTTAAGAGTATTGAACAGGGGAGGAATGTTAATAATGTATAGCGATAATGTAATGGATCACTTTGCCAACCCAAGGAATGTTGGGGAAATTCCCGATGCAAACGGGGTGGGGGAAATCGGCAATCCGACCTGCGGGGATATTACGAAGATTTATCTTAAAATTGAGGATAATGTTATAAAGGATATAAAATTTAAGACTTTTGGCTGTGCCGCTGCTGTAGCATCAAGCAGTATGCTTACGGAAATGGCTAAAGGAAAAACCCTGGAAGAAGCACTAAAAATAACCGATGAAGCGGTGGCGGAGATGCTCGGCGGACTGCCTCCACAGAAGATGCACTGCTCAAATATGGCGGCAGAAGCGATGCAGAAGGCTATTGAAGATTACAAGGAGAAACTGGGTGCGTGATTCGTGGCTGAAAAAATAAAGGTTATTGTTGCCATGAGCGGCGGGGTAGACAGTTCTGTCACCGCCGCCCTTCTGTTAGAACAAGGGTATGACGTGATTGGTGTAACCATGCAAATATGGGACACAGCACGTACAGAGGTAGATGGAGATTATGTCGGATGCTGTTCACTGACTGCTGTTGAAGACGCCAGGGGAGTAGCCGATAAACTTGGTATACCTTTTTATGTCCTTAATTTTCGCCGACTCTTTGAAGAAAAAGTGATAGATTATTTTGCGGCCGAATACCTGCGCGGGCGTACGCCCAACCCTTGTATCGCCTGTAACAGGTACATCAAGTTTGAAGCCTTGTTGGATAAAGCTCTGAGCCTGGGCGCCGCGTTTATCGCTACCGGCCATTACGCCAGGCTGGGTTATAGCGAGAAATATGGCCGTTTTACGGTGCGGCGCCCGGCTGACCAAAAAAAAGATCAGACTTATGTACTGTATGGTCTGACCCAGAGTCAAATTGCCCACACTTTGATGCCTCTGGGTGAGTATACCAAGGATCAGGTGCGAAAAATGGCCGCAGACATTGGACTGCAGGTTGCAGACAAGGCTGAAAGCCAGGAAATTTGTTTTGTCCTTGATAATAATTACCGCAATTTTTTAAAGGAAAAAACAAGCGATATCAAGCCCGGCCCTTTCTTCAATATGGAGGGGAAAGTGATCGGGGAGCATAAGGGCATACCTTTTTATACTATCGGCCAGCGCAAGGGGCTGGGCATAGCAACAGGGGAGCGGCTTTACGTGGTAAAAATAGCTCCCGAAGAAAATGCCGTTACTCTTGGTCCAGAGGAAGCAATCCTGGGTGACAGGCTGATCGCGGAAAATGTAAATATGATTCTTTATGAAAATCTTGCAGGCCCGGTAGAAGTCGAAGCGCAGGTTCGTTACAACGGTGTACCCGGTCCGGCTACCCTGACACCGCTGCCCAACAGCAGTGTCGGCGTTCATTTCCACAAACCGCAGCGTTCAATCACACCGGGGCAGGCGGTTGTTTTCTACCAGGGCGACTGCCTGGTCGGCGGGGCGACAATCAGGAGTACCGGGGATTAAAATTCTGTATTATCAACGCATTTTTGATTAACGACCTGGACATAATAGCAAATAATATTAAGATTGGTTCATCTGTAATTAGGAGGGCTTCTATTTGAAATGCCCGGTTTGTGGTGGCAAAGCCACCGGTAAAGTTGGTATCGATCAGTACTATTGTTGGGACTGCTGTGTTGAGTACCGTCTTAACAGAGAAGGTGTTCAGATTTATGAGGTTGCCGAAGACGGCAGCCTGGTTGCTTTAGACCCACAAAATGAATTTCTACTTTAAAATGGGCTAGGGGGTGGAAGATCATGCGCACGAATTTTTGGAAAGGTGTTTTGACGGGAGGCATTATAGCCGCGGCTGTCAGTATGATGGCATATGGCCGGGGTAGAAAAGAAATCATGAGCAGCGGTGTCAAACAGGCTGGATCGCGGGCGCACAGAGTGCTCCGGGGAGTATCAAAGACAGTTAATGACCTGATTAAATAAAGACTTAATAAAAGTGGGGAGAATAAAATCTCCTCACTTTTTTACTTGGTGGTGGACTGTATGGTCTGGTGGAAGGAGAAAAATATCTGGCGCCTGCTGCTTCTGATAACTATCGCGGTTACTGCCGCTTTTTTGCTCTACCTGGTAAGGGGCCTGTTTTTTTCTTTTGCCCTGGCGGCGCTGCTGTCTTACCTGATTAACCCGCTGGTAGTCGCTATTACCAAAAAAGGGACACCCAGAGCATGGGCTATTCTGCTGGTCTACCTGGCGCTGTTTTTTATCGTGGCGGGCATTCTTATGTACGGTACTCCACGTTTTGTTGATCAGTTGAACAGGTTATCGGCAACCGTACCCCTTTATACCGAACAGACCCGTGAAATAGTTCAATCCATTCAGCAGCGTTATACCGGCATGGGTCTTCCAGACGGGATGCGGCAGGTTATTGATGAAAGAATTCATTGGGTGGAAGAGATGATCTTGTCCTGGGTTAGTAACACACTGGCGGCAATAGTTGGCTCCGCAAGATATTTCTTTAAGATACTGCTCGCGCCGGTGCTCTCTTTTTACATTTTGAAAGACCTGGAGCTGATTAAAGATAAGGCTTATGCGGCGGCGCCGCTGGCATGGCGGGATGATATAAAAGGGCTTTTAAAGGAAATAGACCAGGTGCTGGGCAGCTTTGTGAAGGGATATTTCCTGGTAGCTGCTGTAGTAGGGGGGCTTACTATGCTTGCCATGGTCCTGCTCGGTGTGGATTTCCCCCTGATGCTTGGTCTTTTTTCCGGACTTACGGAGCTGATACCTTACTTTGGTCCTGTAATAGGAGCCGTGCCTGCTGTCGGTTTGGCTGTCCTGGAATCGAAGTGGCTTGCGATTAAAGTGGCCGCCGTATTTTTTGTCATTCATCAACTCGAGGGAAATTTCATTTCACCTAAAATTATGGGAGATAAGGTTGGTTTGCATCCACTGGTGGTTATTCTCAGCCTACTAGCCGGCGGCGAATTGTATGGGTTGGCGGGTATGCTGCTGGCTGTGCCCGTAGCGGCAGTGCTGAGGGTAATCATGAATTTTATTTTTATAAAAATTGCAGCCTGGGGCTAGGATTTATTTGCTTACGCTCATTTCGCCAACGATGATTAATACTCACTTATCCAATTTGTATCTAAACTGGCATCCTTGACACTCTATAGGTACATTATGTATAATTATAGCGCGAAAATTATAGAAAAGTTTGGGGTTGTGCATGTTGATGACCGATAACGAACTCAGGGAGAGTTACTGTAGGTATTTTGTAA
>CAZIYV010000157.1:0-6877 GCA_964543575.1 uncultured Pelotomaculum sp. | reverse complement strand
AACTTCCGGTCAGGCAATTACGTCAGCTTTTGGACTGTTAAGCTTAGCGGCTACACTCCAGTCTGCCGATGATGCTAATATAACCTTGTTGTCACGACTTCCTTCTATGTATTATGCAGGAATAGTTCGTTAAGAAGCAGAATCACTGAGTGGGTGCTGATTAAAATATATTACACTTAGTATGTTTTGTCCATATTATCAAACAGGTCCTGAAATTATAAGGGTGACTATTTTGCAACAGCTTGTTTCTGTGATCATGCCTGTTTATAACTCAGCGGACTACCTGCACGAGGCGGTTAACTCGGTTTTAAGCCAGAGCTATGATCCCGTCGAATTAATAATTGTTGATGACGCGTCGACAGACAATTCAGGTCAAATTCTTACTGAGATATCCCAGCGGGTACCTGGTTTGCGCGTGGTTCGCCTGAACGAAAACAAGGGCGCCGCCGGGGCCCGGAATGCCGGTCTTAGTATCGCCCGGGGTGAATTTGTCGCTTTCATTGACGCCGACGATGTGTGGCTGCCCGAAAAAATATCCAGACAGGTAGAAACGCTTAATGGAGATACTGAAGCTGGCTGGAGTTATTGCGACGGCCTTGTAACAGATCAGGAACTGTGTGTGCTGTACCTTTTTTCGGACCGCGGCTGCCGCCCGGCAGGAAGGGTATATAATGAAATTCTGTGCAGCAGGTTGTGGATTGTTCCTTCAAGCATTCTGGTGCGCAGGAAAGTTTTAGATGATTGCGGCCGCTTTGACCCCGAACTGCGCTGCATTGAGGACTGGGACTTTCTGCTGCGCCTCGCCAGGCAATATAAGTGCGCTTATGTGTCTGAGCCCCTTTTAAAGTACCGGCAGCACACAGAAAGCGTGTCGAGGCGGGAAGTGCGAATGGAAGCAGGCCGCAATAAAGTGCTGGAAAAGATTTTGCCATTGCATCCTGGACTTGAGTCGATGCTGCGGCACAACCATCACCGCTGCGTTGGAATCGGCATGTTGGGGATAGGTGAAACGAAGACAGCACGGGTAAATTTCTTAAAGGCCATCCGTTACGGACCCTTTGATTACAGGGTATGGGCCGGGCTAGTCCTAGCACTCCTGCCGGGGAAGACACTGCTTAAACTGATTAATGCAAAGAAAAGATTGATAAAGAAGCCCCTTTTTTAAATCATTAAATTATTTGAACCTTGGAACGGGGTATACGTAATATGGGATTTAACCTTCGCCTGCCGCTGTGCGGTCCTTCTTTATTATGAAACAGATAGATCTTACCTATCAAGACAGTGTAAACAATATTGTGCGGGGCGCGCTGGTTATCGTTGCCGTAAGTATTCTCGCCAAATTTATAGGGTTTATCAGGGAGGTTACGATTGCCTCTTCTTTCGGCGCTACCGGGGATGTGGATGCTTACCTGGTAGCCTATACTGTGCCTTTCCTGCTGATGGCGGTGGTGGGCGCTTCTTTAGCCACTGTAGTGATCCCGGTTTTTAACGAGTACATAGCCGCTGGGAAGCGGGAAGAAGCCTGGTCGACTTTCAGCGCGCTGTTCACCCTGGTGGCTATATTCATTGGCCTGGCCGTTCTGGCAGGTCTGTCGGCGCCAGGGTTGATTGTAAGCTTGCTGGCTCCCGGCCTGCCGGAAGATACCGCCCTGCAGGCGGCCCGGCTAACTGCGGTCATGCTGCCCGCGCTGATCCTGCTCGGGCTGAACAACCTCTTTTCAGGTTTTTTGAACGCCAATAATATTTTCGGGCCGCCTGCCCTTTATCCAGCTGTTTTCAGCGTCTTTGTCATAGCTGCCGCCCTGGGTGGACGATTCTGGGGTGTTTATGGCCTGGCGGTGGGGACGCTGGCGGGGATAGCGGCGGGAACTCTCCTGCAGGTTCCTTTTCTATTTCGGGCCGGCTTTCACTACCGGCCATCACTAAACCTGCGCGACCCCGGAGTGGTCAAGTGTTTCAGATTGATGCTCCCGGTGATGATAGGAGCGGGCATTACCCAGCTATATGTGGTTATAAACCGTGCTCTTGGCTCTGGCTTGCCCGAGGGCAGCATAGCTTCCCTGAACTACGCTAATACCATTGTTTCACTGCCCTTTGGATTGTACGGGAACGCCTTGAGAACTTCAGTTTTCCCGACTATTTCCCGCCAGGCTTCAGAGGTCCGCACCGCTGAGATGGCGCGCGTCCTGGCGGGCGGGTGCCGGATGGTAGTTTTCCTTACCCTGCCGCTTCTGGCAGCTTTTTTACTGCTGCGGTATCCGCTGGTGCGTTTCGTCTACCAGGGGGGAGCCTTTGACGAGCGCGCGGTCCAGATGACTGCCACCGCGCTTTTCTTTTATTCATTCGGCCTGCTTGGACAGTGTTTAAACCCAATGCTTATCCGGGGATTTTACTCCTTACAGAATACACGCACACCTGTGTACGTGGGCGTTATTTCTTTGTTCTTAAATCTGGTGTTCAGTTTAATCTTAATCCACTCCTTGCAGCACAGCGGCCTGGCCCTGGCTTACTCTATCGCCGCCAACTTCAGCCTGGTGGCGCTGTTCTGGCTGCTTTCCCGCCGGTTGAAAGGGCTTGCCAATCGTGAGCTGGCCCGCTGGTTAGCCCTGCTGATTGGCATCACCTTAATCATGTCAGCCGCTGTAGCCGCGCTGGACGCGGTACTGGCCAACCATCTTTCTGACGGCAGAGCATGGCTGCTCATACGCCTTTTCCTTGACGGCGCTCTCGGCGCCGTGGTTTACATCACTGGAGCCAGTTGGCTGCGCCTGCCCGAACCGTGTTATTTGTTCAAGCTGCTGAGAGAAGCTCTGAACAGGGCGGTCTCTGGTAAAATTTAAAATACATGGAAGGTAAATGACTGAAAATGGCGAAATATAGATTAAAATAAGGTGTTGTTCCCATTTTTTCACGGTGAGGTTTCCCAGTGAAAATAAAAAAGAGTAAAGTACTGTTCAGAATAACAACAATAATTTTAGACATCGCACTCATAAATTTGGGATACATCCTGGCCTTTATCGTCAAATTCGGGATGAATATTCCTGATGAAAATTTCATTGCCTACCTTAGAACCTGGCCCTGGCTGACCATGTCCGCGCTGGCGCTTTTTTATTTCTACGGCTTATACGGCAGTTACCGCTGGCGCTGGTCGGAAGTATTCGCTTCATTGATTTGTGTGGTGCTTTTTCAGGCCCTGGTGGCCATGGCTTTTTCGTACCTTTTTCGCGGTTTCTCTTTTCCGAGAACAGTACTGCTGACAGTGCCGGTGGTCCAGCTCGTGCTGCTTGGTTTGTGGCGAAGGATAGCCTGGGTTTTGGAGAAAAGGCTGCAAAACGTGAAAAAGGTTATTGTGGTTGGACAACCTCTTGATGCGGTTATTCTGGCCGACAAGCTGGAAACCGCCACCGGTGGCATATTGAGGGTGTGTGGTATTGTGTTTGAATCAGATGCGTCATACGAAGATAACATTTTGTCTGAAATTACGGAGCACTGGCCGGTCCTTGGTGAAATACCGGAATTAGGTCAATGGATCGACTCCGTTGATCCCGACCAGGTTTTTGTATGCTCAAACCTTTCTCAGGAAGTTAAGGCTGATGTGGTTAACACCTGTGTGGCCAAAGACAAAAAGGTTGGCCTGGTGCCGGACTTATATGAGATTATGCTGGTTCAGTCAAGAATGGAGCAGGTGGATGATGTGCCCATATTTACAGTAGGACGCCTGGCTATAGCTGAGGAATCATTAATCATAAAAAGGATGACCGATATAATCCTGTCGTTGATAGCCCTGGTCGCTACTGCTCCGTTTTTCGCACTGGTCACCGCGGCTATAAAACTGGATTCCAAAGGGCCGGTCTTTTACCGTCAAAAACGCCTCACCCTGCAGGGTAAACCGTTTTATCTTTTTAAGTTCCGCACCATGATCGTAGATGCGGAACTGACCAGCGGGCCGGTACTGGCCACGGAAAATGACCCGCGCATAACCAGTGTGGGGAGTTTTTTACGGACCACCAGGATAGACGAGTTTCCACAGCTGTTGAATGTTTTGAAAGGTGATATGAGCATCGTCGGACCAAGACCCGAGAGGCCTTTCTTTGTCAACGAGCTGGTCAAGGAGACACCCGAATATGCTTACCGTATGAATGTTAAGTCAGGCATTACAGGTTTGGCCCAGATTGCGGGGCGCTACAGCACCAGCCCGGAGAACAAGCTGAAATACGACTTGCTTTACACCAAGTCCTACTCACCGGCCAAAGATATAGCTATTTTGCTGCAGACACTCAAGGTAATCATGATGAAAGACAAGGCTTCCTAACCTCTTACAGTTTGTACATTACTATCCCGGTTTTGGAGGGCAAACGGGGACGGTTCTTGCCTTGCTCTTTAGCAAGTCGAGAACCGTCCCCGTTTGCCTCTCGTTTGCCTCTTACAGTTTGTACATTACTATCCCGGTTTTAATTTTCGGGTAAAAAAATGTGCTTTTTTGCGGCATCTTTTCCCCTTTGCCCGCGATCTCGGTTACCTCTTCCACCAGAGTGGGGTTTAAAAAAAAGGCCAGTTGGTATTCGCCCCCGTCTACACGATCAAGGGCGCCCTCTTCCTCACGCGAATAAGCGATGTGCTCGGCTTTCGCCCTCATCTCACCGCAAATGCCCAGATGCTTTTCTATAATCAAGGTATGCAGCACTGAAACATCAAGACCCTGCCAGGCCTTTGATTTATCCTGCGGCATTATCCCGGAAATGTCTATATTGTCTTTGAGGGAGAGCAGGAATACTTTATTATCGCCGGCATATAAGCAGAAGCTATGGCAGGGCCGGCTTTCTGCCGCGGCAGTTCTGTCAGTTTGAAGTTTTCCCTCCATAATTTCCAGGATATCACGGAAGTTGCTTTTGTCAGGGGCTAGTTTATATTCTTCAACTGAGAAGTTTTCTTTTAATTGTTCAATCAACCGGGTTTTGTCCAGGCCGGCTACGTTTTCAATCAGGCGGTGGGTTGGCAGAACCACCAACCCGGGGTCATACAGGTTTACCAGAGTCATAATAGTGTAGTTGTAAACCGGATCTGACGTAGAAGAGCAGTTAATACTTCCGTCCGCTGTGGTACTGCAAGAACTGGCAGCTGCAACGGCGTTGTTTTCCGTGCGCCCGGCGCTGCTCTCCCGCTCTTTCTTGTAATTCAACGCGGTTTCGTACCGGTGATGTCCGTCAGCGATAAAGATCCGCTTGCCGGACATGGCCTGCTGAACCATGTCGATAGTGTGGGAGTTAGTAATAACCCACATCCTGTGGCTATCACCGTCCTCGTCGGTAAAGTCAACGTCGGGAGCTGTGTTCTTGATATTTTCACGCATTGCTGAGATAACCGTGTTCTCCCTGTCCGAGTAAAGGCCGAAGATAGGACTGAAGCTGGCTTCGCAGGCGCGCATCAACGCGAGCCGGTCAGCCTTATGCTTGGGCATGGTTTCTTCATGCGGCAGGATAATTCCTTTTTCATAGGGTTCAAGTTTTACCCCGCTGAAAAACCCGCTGCGGATTTTCTTTTCCCCACCTAAAGTAAACTCCTGCTCATAAAGATAAAAAGCAGGCTTGGTTTCTTGAGTGAGTACATGTTCCCTGAGCCAGGCTTCGATGTCTTTTGCCGACCTGGTGTACCGGTTGCTGCTTTCGTTATCCTCAGGGAAAGTCTTGCCGTATTCCAGGCGGATGATGTTGTGAGGGTGACGGTTGTAGTAGCCGTCCTGGGCGGCGGCGTCGATAACGTCGTAAGGGGGGGTGATCAAATCAGCCAGGCTGCCAGTTTTTTCAGGGTTGTAGCGCAAACCTTTAAACGGTGTAATACAAGCCATTTATTATTATCCTCCAAAAAGGGCTTTAGAATAAAAAATTTATTCTATACTTTTAACCTGGTTAAATTTTAATATAACGAGGGAGAAAATACAATGTTTGTTAATCCTTCCTGGTCCACCTGTCGCTGTCACGGTAGCGGTACTTGGCCATTACCCGCTTAAAAGCGTCTTCTAAATCGATGTTCAGCGAATTAGCGTAACATACTACAATAAATAATATGTCGGCCAGTTCAAGCGCCAAATCACCAATAGGCTCGTCCGGTTTTTTTGTCTTTTCACCATACTGGTGATTTATTTCTCTGGCCAGTTCGCCCACCTCTTCAGAGAGGCGCGCCATCATTGAAAGCGGGCTCCAGTAACCCTCCTCAAACTGGCCGATCCACTCGTCGACAACTCGCTGCATTTCCTTGATTTCCATTTTTCTCCTCCATAGATTAAGCGCTTGAGAATTAATATTCACCTACAAGAATTATTTACTAAGTTACTTCCATGTATGCCGTCATATTTCCTTTGGTAATTTCGTATGATAGGGGTAAGCCAAACATCTTTGAGACAGGAGGTCGTTCCTGTGCTGCGTCCACACTGGGTGGTATTGAATAAAAAAAATTTGCTGATCACCGCGATCCGCGTACCCGTATCTCCTTTGACGAACGCTTCTCGGAGAGCTTTCCGGGAGCGGGCCGTGTCCAGTTCGGCCAGTGCCTCAATGTCCCGCCAATCGCGGCCTTTGCTCGAGATCAGGAGCTTCTCGCTGGCCAGGCGTTCGCTCGGAGATGCCTCCCCGATCGCCTCCCTGTCATAACCGATCCCATCATGCCATTTCTCGTAATCGATTATCATGCTCTTCACGAAGCGGTTCATGGGTGTGTCGGCGGAAGCGGCACCTTCGGGACCGGTTCTAAGCCTCGTGTTCCGGCCAGTCCTGTGACCCTCCCGGATCGATTCCATGTCCGGGTCGGGCGATGGCGGACGGGGGGGTTCCAGTATGAAGAAGAACCGTTTAGGGTCGTTGAACTCGCCTGAGTAGTACGG
>CAZIYV010000156.1:0-6887 GCA_964543575.1 uncultured Pelotomaculum sp. | reverse complement strand
GTACGTGGCCAACAAGACCGGACGCGTCGCCGCCGTTAACTTTGCCGGAACAGCGCATAAAGACACCATGAAAGGTGTTTTAGGAACATCTGTTTTGAAGCTGTTTGAGCTAAACGTGGGTAAAACAGGGCTTTCGGAAAGAGATGCCAGGGCTCTTGGCTACGATGTGGAGACAGTCCTGGTTCCGGCTCAGGACAGGGCCCATTACTATCCCGGCAGCCATATGATTGTCACCAAGCTTATAGTGGACCGTAAAACGCACCTGTTGCTGGGAGGGCAGATCTATGGCGAGGGTGTGGTGGATAAACCGGTGGATATACTGGTGACGGCAATCACCTTCGGCGCTGTTGTGGATCAGTTGACCAAACTGGACCTAGCCTACGCCCCCCCGTTTTCAATGGCTATGGGTTCAACTATCGTAGCCGCTCATGTAATGATCAATAAATTGCAGGGCCGGTTCTCCGGTGTTTCACCACTTGCCCTGAAAGAAAAAATGGAAGCCGGGGCTGTGCTGGTTGACGTCAGAGCTGAAGAGGAGTATTTTATCCGCTCCATTCCCGGGTCAATAAACATCCCTTTGGGTCAGCTAACCGCACGTGCCGGTGAACTTGACCAAAACCAGGAGATTATCATCAATTGCAAGGTTGGTCTGCGTTCTTACATGGCGTCATTGAAATTAAAAAGATTGGGCTTTGAAAAGGTAAGCATACTGGAAGGCGGCCTGAACGCTTACCCGTTTGAAACTGAATAGGAGGGATTTATAAAATGGCTGAAAAGCATATAAACGCGAGAGGTTTGCAGTGTCCCGGCCCCATCGTGCAAATTTTTAAGGAGGCCCGGACCTGTGCTGTTGGAGATATTTTATGTGTTGAAGTAACTGACCAGGGCTTTAAAAAAGATATTGCCGCCTGGTGCAAAAAAACAAAAAATGAACTGCTTTCCCTGGAAGAAGAAGGTGGAGTGATCAAAGCCAGGATTAAGAAGTGCTGATATGTCGACTGACTAAGGGGAGGGCTTGTTATGAGTGAAAACAAAAAAACCATTATAGTGTTCAGCGGTGACCTGGACAAAGCCCTGGCTTCCTTTATCATCGCCAACGGGGCCGCGGCTATGGGCAATGAAGTGGCCATGTTCTTCACTTTCTGGGGTCTCAATATTCTGAGAAAGCCGGAAAAGATCAGAACTAAAAAAAGCTTCCTGGAAGCCATATTCGGCTGGATGATGCCGCGTGGGGCGGGCAAGCTGGGACTCTCCAAAATGAACTTTGGCGGAATCGGAGCCATTATGATGAAAAGCATCATGAAGCAGAAGCGGGTGAACACCATTCAAGAGCTGATAGAATCAGCCCAGGCTTTGGGAGTGAAGATGATCGCCTGCACTATGTCGATGGACGTGATGGGTTTTAAGGAAGAAGAGTTGATCGACGGGCTTGAATATGCCGGCGTGGCCACCTACCTGGGCGAAGCCGACGAAGCCAATGTGAATTTGTTTATATGAAAAAATGTCATCATAGACTAGGGCGCCTGCTTCTACGCAGGCGCCCTTAACATTATTATTTTATTTCCAGGCTATTGACCTCCTGCAAATCATCTAGTTGGTTGGCCTTGATCATTTGCTGGGATAAAGTATAGAGGGTATCATCAATATAAATGATGCGCTCGATGTCTTTCTCGCTGTTATACCAGTAGTTGCCGGCCTTCAGGTAATCTTCGCCTGACAGGTGGGTGATCCTGCCTTTCAGGGTAAATCCACTGGCCAGGTTAATGTTGTACACATAGGCTCCCTGAAAGGCAAAGGTGCCGTATTCAGGTACATTTGATCCGGAATTGTAGCTGTCTCCTTTTATCTCCATCACCCTGACTGGGAACGCCAGCAGGTTTTTATCTTTCGCAAACAACAATGCTTTATGGTTGCGCAGGAGTTCGGAGTCAGTACCCCTGTCCCCGATGTCCGCCCTGAACATTTCTACCGGGTTGCTCACATCAGTCACATCAAAAATAGCCATCTTCATCCCCATATAGAAAGCCATGGTTTCCCCCGGACCGCCGCCCCAACCCTTGCTGCTCATTTCCACCGTGTCTTTGCCGAAACCGATAATATGGTTGTCGTCATAGGGGTGGAGGTAGTCACTGTAGCCGGGTATTTTCAGCGCGCCGAGTATGGCCGGTCGCTGCGGGTCACTTAAGTCCAGGACAAAAAACGGGTCTACCGTTTTGAAGGTTACAATATAGCCGCGGTCCCCCGTGAACCTGACCGAATAAATCTTCTCACCGGGTGCGATGCCCTCGATTTCTCCCACTACAGCAAGGCTGCCGTCCAGTACGTACAGGTTGTTTTGCGAGGTGTACGCGCCGGACCGCCAAACATCGCCGCTGGTGGTTGCGATACGGAAGTAGCCTTCGTGTTCATCCATTGAAAACTGGTTTAAGATGGCGCCGGGCGCCTCGCCGCTGGCGGCAAAACTTAGCTGTCCTTCGTTTATATGGAATTTGTAAATCTTTGTTTTGCTCGTGTCTGTTGGTGGCATAATATCAGCAGCAAGCGGCTTTCTATCATAATAGCTGTAGCCGGTTACCGCCACATAAAGGTTTTCGGTTGAGGCGTAAATATTCTGGCCGGAGCCCAGGAAACTGGAAACATTAGCCTTTTCATCCGGCTGGTCTAAATTAAGTCCGGCCACGATGAGGTAGCTGGGCTCAACAAAATCAGGGAAGCACCTGATGCTGGGGTAATCAATTTCATTAAACTTGTCGCCGACCACCGAATCCCGGAAAAGTGGTTTTGGTTCTTCTATTTCCCTGCCGGGATAGAAATATATATTTTTATTGGCTATCAGGTAAAGCGACTGCCTCACTTTGCGTGAAGAGACATAATTGCCGTTTAGTTCCAGGTCGCGCTCCTGTTTAATGTTTGATTTATCCTCAATATTGTAAACAATGGCCTTCACCATTGGCCTGTAGTAATTGTAAGGAGGCATTATCTTTAACCCTGATGATGGACCACTCTCATTATATAACGGGTAAACACCGTAGGTGCGGGTGCTGCCGATCACTACCAGGTGGCTGTCGTCCACATACATTTCTTGAGGAGAAAAATCCTTGCCGGTATAGTTCAGGACGCTGATAACTTCCATTTCTTCAGGAGGAGCGGCCCTGGCAATAATGACCCTTTCCCGGTTAACCTGGTAGATGTAGGTCCCATCAGTCTTGACAATATCTGCTTCATCCACTCCCTCAACCTGGGTATTGGTTTTGGAGTAATCAGCACTGTCGTTGTCAGCCAGGCCCGCGCCGGCGATGGGCGCCGCAGTCGCTGCTTTGGACTCCTGCGCCGCTCTTGGCGGGGCGCTGGAAACCATTCCCGGCGCAATGGCCATGTCATTCATAATACCGAAGCGCGTAGAGACCTGTGACTTTTCCAAAAGGTCTTTGAGGTTCTCATAAGTTCCCACGGACGGCAAAACGTCCTGTGACGGCTCAGGCAGATTCCCCGGCGGTCCGATTAAAACGGCCTTAACCGCGCCGTCCCAGCCGACAGAGTAGCCAAAGGCTTCCGCTATGTACCTGGCGGGTAGGTAGGTCCTGTCGTTGCGCACCACGGGAGCCACATCCATGGCAAGCGGCTGGTCATCTATGTACATTATATTGCCGCCGGCCGCCAGGCTGACGGTGACATCATCCCGCACCAGGGTCAGCGTGGATGAAGAGGAACTCCAGGTTATTTTGTCCTCCGGCACTCCGAGTGCCAGGGCGAGATAGCGGGCAGGCACAAACGACCTCCCGTTTTCAATAAATGGAGCGGCGTCCATAGTTTTTGCCTGGCTGTCAGTCACGTATGTTCTCTGGTCTATAATGAAAGTGGCGGTATGATTTGGCTCAGCGTTAGCTCCAGGGTGAGACCTGAAAACTAAGAAGGTGGTCAATGTCAGTAAAATAATTCCAAAAATTATTGCTTTTTTCATTGGCAAAACCTCGCTTCCAACTATTTATTAGTTAGACGCGAGAATTATCAATCTGGTTCGTTTTGCCATGAGAAGGTGATTTATATTATCCAGAAAAAACTTCTGTTTTTTTAGCTGGGTTGTTATTATAATGGAATACGGGTGACAATTACTTTTGTTTAAAAGGTGTAATGATCATGGAAAATATAACTAATTCCCCTCTGCATATTGCCCGCTATATTACCATAGCCATGGATATGGCTGAGAGGGTTACCAATGGTGCCTATAAAGAGGGCCAGAAGATATCAGGCCGCTCAACCTTAGCCGGGCTATACAATGTTTCACCTGAAACTATCAGGAGGGCGCTGTCTCTATTGCAGGAAGCTGGCGTGGTAAAGGTTGTTCCCGGAGCCGGTGTGCTTATGAATTCGGTTGAAGCGGCAAAGGAATATTTAGCTGAGTCCAGCCAGTATCAAGTTATCAAAGAAATGCACGAGCGGCTGACTAATTTAGTCCAGGAAAGGAACAGAATTAACTCGGACATTGAACATCTGACCTCGGAATTGCTGGATTACGCGCTCAGCTTGCTGTCATCAAAGCATAGGATATAAAAATTTATTTTCCTGCCATAGTCTGGATTCTAAATCCTAAATCCATATGAACATGTTTTGTTAATAATTGTTAAAATAATATTCCCTGTATCTGCAGGGATTTTTTAATTTAGGAATGAATAATATGCACAAACAAAATTCGATAATGATCGGCATTATTCATGGAAATATTTTTTACTTCCTTTGGATTTTGAATGCTGCAGGTTAGTTTCTTGCTATGTAAAATAGCACGACCCAATATTTTTTTGGGGAGTAAAAGTATTATTTGGGAAGTGGAGGGAGTATAAAGACAAGCGGTAAATAAGTTTCTTGAAGGAGGCTTATAGTTATTAGTAAAAAAGATAACGTTGTTAAGAATTGCGAAAATGATAATCCCTACTTTTTTACAGTACGAACCGCAAGTAATTTTGATGCAATAGGCAGTATGGAAGTAACTGAAGCCAGGCGCGTCGCCAGCGAACTGGAACAGGTTATTGAGACCTCACACGACGGTATATTTATCACTGATGGCAAAGGTGATATTTTGATGGTTAACAGCGCCTGGGAACGTATTTGCGGAATGTCCAGGGAATTTGTTGTGGGGAAAAACGCTCAGAGAGATATGGTTGACCAAGGGTATTATGATGAATCCGCTGCCATTAAAGCGCTGAGGGCAAAAGAAGAGATTACCATAATGTTGAAAATGACAAGTGGCAATAAATCAGGACAAAAGATCATGGCTACCGGAATACCGGTTTTGGATGAGAAGGGCGAAGTCAAGCGTGTTGTGGTTAATGTGAGAGATATTACTGAAATAGTGAATCTTAGAGACCGGTTGGAGGAATCACAACAACTAAATGAAAAATACGCTGCTGAACTGGAACAGATGCGTATCAAGAAGGTAAAAAACAATAACATTGTAGCCCGTAGTCCAAATACTAAGCGGGTGCTGGAAATGGCGACCCAGGTTGCTAAAGTCGACTCAACGGTTTTGGTTACCGGTGAATCCGGGGTCGGCAAGGAAATAATAGCCAACTCAATTCACCGTCTAAGCAACCGTTCTGAGGGACCTATGATTAAGATCAACTGCGGCGCCATCCCGGAAAATTTACTGGAATCGGAACTGTTCGGCTATGAGCCGGGAGCCTTTACCGGGGCCAGCAAACAGGGAAAACCGGGCATGTTTGAATTAGCAGAGAGAGGGACTTTGTTTCTGGATGAGGTTGGGGAGTTGTCTTTGAGCCTTCAGGTAAAACTGCTGAGGGTTTTGCAGCATCACGAAGTATCAAGAGTGGGAGGCCTTAAGCCTATTCCGGTTGATGCCAGGATTATAGCGGCAACAAACAAGGATCTCATGGAAATGGTTAAACTGGAAAGGTTCAGGGATGATTTATATTACCGTCTAAATGTCGTGTCCATAGATGTCCCCCCCTTGCGTGAGCGTAAGGAAGATATACCACTGCTCTCGATATATTTTTTGGATAAAATTAATAGGAAGTACAGTTTTAACAAATGTTTTTCTTCCGAGGTCATTGACAGGTTCTTAGAATACGCATGGCCGGGAAACATCCGGGAGTTGGAAAATGTAATTGAGCGAATGGTTGTAATGACCGATGAAAAGGAAATCATAGTCCAACACCTGCCGGTAACAATAAGAAATAATGCGCATTCTATGGTAAACGTAGTTATCCCCGAACAAACATCTTTAAAAAGTGCGGTTGATGAGTTGGAAAAGCAGATGATTAAACAGGCCTTAAAAAAGCATGGAAGCACAAGAAAGGCTGCCAAAGTTTTAGGGGTTGACCAGTCTACAATTGTGCGCAAAGCCCAAAAATACAATATTGCATTAAGTGACGATTACCCCAAATTTACAGCTGAATAAATTTATTATATTAGGAAATGTTTGTGTATGCATGACTACATCAGCGATGTTTTATTAAAAAATGATTTCAGAATCTGCTATCCTGCATGGTAACTGACCGGATCAAGATTCCTTAAGCTTTACGTGATGGATGGATGCATCGGCGTAAAGCTTTTTTATTGTAGACACAATTACCATATAGCCTTTAATTGTAATTATTATGTAAGATTATTAATAGCTGATGATATATGTCATCGCCTGATGGCAATTAGCATATCTTTTCGACCCGGATCTATAGACATCATGCCCGCTGAGATGTGATTTAGCATCGCAGCGGGCATTTTTTTATTTTCATTTTTAAAATTTTTTAAATTTGCAGAAAGAAGTGGCACAAAATTTGCGTTTATTATAGTCAGATTGTCCAAACCGGAAACACGCTGTTTGATTTAATTATCGAGGTGATGCCGGGCATAGAACCAAAAATCACTATAACAGG
>CAZIYV010000155.1:0-6965 GCA_964543575.1 uncultured Pelotomaculum sp. | reverse complement strand
CTGACTTGATCTCTTACACTTCAGAACTTTTTGAGTATCCCGCTGATTTTTCCTTAACGGAGTACATGGCTGACAGCTGGGGTGTAATAAATGACGGCTGTGCCTGTAAAGTGAGATTAAAATTTGCCCCTGAAGTTGCTCACAGGGTTAAAAACCTGATTTACCATCAATCTCAGAAAATCGAAGGAGAACTCGAAGATGGCTCAATAGTAATCTCGTTTGAGGCTTGCGGAATTGCTGAGATGAGGACATGGATCATGCAATGGGGCGATATGGTCGAAGTGCTTGAACCGGACTGGCTTAGGGAAGAGATTTGTAAATCAGCGCAGAAGATTTTAGATATTTATCTTAAATAAAATGCGTGCACAGTCATAGCTTGAACAGTGGTTCCACATATGATACCATCACACAGCGTATGCCTTACCTCTTCTAGTCTACATATATTCATTCTGAATAATGTCTTTAAGTTTTATCTTCAGACTCGGTAAATTTGTAAAGATAGTGTTCCAAACTTCGTTAAGATCAACACCAAAGTATTCATGAATTAAGTTATCTCGCATGCCAGTCATCGACCGCCAGGGCACTTCTGGATACCGCTCCCTGATATACTTCGAGATATTTTTGGTTGCCTCTCCAATAATTTCAAAACGCCGAATAACAGCGTCCTGTATCAAAAGGGAACCAAAAAAGTTTTCCTTTGTTACGCCTAATATATGACCCTCGATAATTTCGATACTTTCTAAGATGTGTCGAATATAGGCTAAATCATTTCTCACATAATCACCTTCCTGTCCTTAAGAACATAGGGTCTGATGTAAGGTGAAATAGCAGCCTCTGTTAATACATCAACTTTCCTTTGCAGGGTATCTTCTAGTTCGCATTTCAATTCTACAGCCTTGAACAGTGTGCGCTCCGCATCCGAATTATATTCTACAAGGAAATCAATATCACTATTCTGGTTTTGTTCACCACGGGCAAATGAACCAAATAAATAAGCACGGCTTACACCGTAATTTTTCAATATTGGGATCGCTTTGGCCTTAATTGCTTTGATGGTCAGCATGTAAGTTCTCCCCAAACCAGGATTTAACTAATATTACCAAATATTAAACGATATTTCAAGTGCATTACAATAACCTCTGTCACAAAAGTGGCAGGAGTCCCGCTAATGAAAAACTTTGTATTACTTCCTGATTCATAAGAGCCTCCAACAAACATTTTATATAAGTCAAACCCCAACCCACCTGTTCACATGCGTAAAATACAACCCCGCCTCGCACACTTTTTCCTTAGCCATCTCCCCCCAGAACTTCCGGTACATTTCGACCTGCGGTGTGTAATATTTAATCAGGCTAGCAAGTCCTTCTTCGTTCCCTACCGTATCAGTCTTGTAGTCCACGATCACCCACCCATCATCCTCAAGAAAAACCAGGTCAATAACGCCAGAGATAACCGCTTCTTCTGACAGGCCATATTCCCCGTCTTCAACCTTCACTGAAAAAGGCACTTCCACAAACCGCTTTTTGCTCTGCAGCATCCTTTGCCAAATGATAGACTTCATGATTTCATTCACCAGGCTTAATACCTGCTCTTTTTCCTCCGGGACTCTACCTTCCTCCGCAATGACATTCTCTATAAACAGCTCCAGCTTGGCGGGCACTTTCTTTATACAGGCCTCCAGCACCCTGTGGACCACCCTGCCCCAGGACTGCCCGCGTCCCGTGCCTTTCCTTTCCGGCGCATCCCCGCTTTCTTTTGCCAGTGTGGTAACTGAGGCGACAGCGTAGCTGGGCATATTAATCGAACTTCCGGGACCAAGAAAGCCGTCCCTTGCCTCGGCCAGGTCTTGAGCAGTGATTGTATCACCGGTTACATTCGCTGCAACTGGGCTAACCTTAACCTCCTCCAGCCCGGGAACTCCTGCAAAATGCCCGTCAAAGAGCTGCCAGGGGCTGGCTTCCGGTTTGTCCGGGTAGACGCTTATCACCAGTAGGTTTTTGGCCCTGGTGGCTGCCACGTAAAGAAGGCGGATTTCCTCGGCGTCGAGGTACTGCTGCTCTTTAGCCGCATGTTCAGCCCAGTTTAAAGGCTGGCCGAGGATTTCACCGGTAAATCCTTTTTTCTTCTCAATAACATAGTAACCGCGCGGGACACCACCAGTTCTATTGATATGGACAGACGGCTCCCGGGTAACATCTTTGCCGGGGTTGGCCAGGAACACCACCGGCGCCTCCAGCCCTTTGGCCTTGTGCAGGTTCATCAGTCTGACGGCATCATTTTCCCAGGGTGCGATGTTGATTTCTTCCTCCACCCCTGTTTCCATCAGAAACGCAAGGGATTCAACCAGCGAAGCAAATGAGGTAGCCCCCTCACGCTCAGCGACGGCGAGTAACTCCAGGCACTGTACCAGGTACCCGGCGCGGCTGCGGCCAAGCTCCCCAGTGAGAGCGTAAGGAATAAGGCCCAGTTCCCGCACGATATTCTCCAGGGCGGCGCTGGCCGGCAGCTCCTGCGCCCACTTCCGGAAGGCCCTCAACCTGCCAAAGGCCCACTCGAAAGTTTCCCGGTCCTTTTGATCCAGGCTGTCGGGGACTACGGCATAAAAGCTAAAATGCCCGCCGGCCTGTTTGAAAAGCCACATCTGGTTGTCGCTCAATCCGAAAAGGCCTCCCCTGAGCACGGCGACCAACCGCACGGAGTCGTCTGGGTCTAAAAGGGCTTTCAGGACTTTCAGCAGTTCGGCTATTTCTGCAGACCAGGAAAACCCACCGCCGCCGGCTATTTGAAAAGGGATGCCCTGCTCCTCTAGAGCCCTGGCGTAAAGGTCCATATTTGATTTGTAGCGCAGCAGGATCATAAAGTCGGCCGGCCGGGGCCTTTCAGTCAAACCGGCCTCGATCTCTTCAGCGGTCCTGTCCAGGCAGATCCCGCCGTCTACCGCCCAGCGGATATAGCGGGCTATCCGGCCGGCGTCGATAAAAGCTATTTCCCACTGCGAGTGCCTGTGAACTCTCAATTCCTGCCGCACCGGCCTGAGGTCCGGAACGGGGGAATCCTCTCTCTCCACTTCCACCTCAGGGTAAGTGGACAGAACTTTGTAAAAATCTTTCAGGTCCTGGGTGCTGACATCGATTTCCATCAAGTCTTCCAGCGCCTGCGGGTTCTCCACCTGCACCAGGGTTAAATATTCTTCCCAGGCCCGCTCGCGCAGCAGGGCGTCCTCCAGTTCCTCTATTTCCACAAAGTCCGGGTCTAACCCGGCTTCCACCGGTCGCTCTCTCAGGAGGGCGGCGCAGAAGGAGTGGATGGTGCCCAAAAAGCAGCGATCCAGTTCGTTTAAGGCCCGGCTCAGCCTCTCCTTTTTGTCCCGGCTGGTTTCCCGCGCTAAAGACTTCTCCAGAGCCAGCTGGAACCTGCCCTTCAGCTCAGCGGCGGCCTTCCTGGTGAAGGTCACGGCAGCCATTCTGCCAACGGAGCATTTATTCTCTTTGACCAGCGCCACCATACGCTCAACCAGGCTGTGCGTTTTCCCGGAGCCGGCCCCCGCCTCCACCAGCAGGCAGGTGTCCAGATCCTCCACAATAGCCCGGCGTGATGCGCTGTCTTTAAATGTGGGATTACTCATATTCCTTCAGCCTCCTCCAGGGTTCCAGGCAGGCACTGCCGCCGGGCGCAGCCAGCTTTTTGGCCCTGGCCACAGCTCTGTCCCCGCCGCACACAGCCGGGTAGTCACAGATGCCGCATTTTTCCCCGTGGTCGGCGGCGACAAATATGCCTTGCGCCAGGAGGTCAAAGAGGTGGTTCAGCAGTTCTGATAACCTCTCGCGGCCGGCCTGGGGGCGGGCTATCTTCAGACCCTCGCCCCGCTCTGTGGGGAAATAGTACCCGGAGATATCCACCCGGGGCGACGCCTTTGGCGAAAGTTCCTTTATTATACGCTCGGCGGCAATGGCGTACAGGGCGTGCTGGACCTGGCGGCCGCCGCAAAAGTGCCTGTGGTCCGCAAAACCGTAAGTGCCTCCGGTCTTGTAATCCCACACCTGGTAGGCCCCTCCCCGCGTCTTGTCGACCCTGTCAATCTTCCCCCGCAGTAAAAAGCCCGTACCGCCGCCCAGATCAATCTTCACCGGGTCTGCCAGGCCCGCGCCGGATTCCGCCACTGCCCCGCCGCCCAAACCGAAAGGCACTTCAAACAGCACGGGAGCGCTGACCGCCTGGACTCCTTCGGCGGCCAGGAATACCTCACAGCAGCGGTGGATATCCATTCTCTCCCGCTGAAAGACAAGATCGCCGGGAATTGGAATCCGCTTGCTGTAATCGTCAATAAGTTCATCAGCCATCTCCATCATCATGGACCTGTGCGCCGTCAAGACGGGGCTTTCATTATCCGTGACCAGCTTTTTCATGAACCTGCAAAACAGCTCGTGCAGCAGTGAGCCCCGCTCCAGCGCGTCCAGCCAGCGGTTCGGGTCATAGCCCACTTCATCCGGGGGCAGGACACGCAGGACATGTTTTAAAAAGTAAGCAAAGGGGCAGCCCGCCAGGTCCTCGATCCTGCTGCAGGACATCACCAGATCAATATTTTGGCGGGGGTCAAACTGGCCGTCACTGGCTATTATCCCGTCGTATTCAGTCGGACTGGGGCTTTGCCTGGCCTCCAGCGCGCAGCTGCCCAAAGCTATCCCCTGGCAGCAGTCCCTTACCGCATCATCACCGTTGATTACCCCGGGTCCTGTCAGGACTTTGCCGGCCCACCACTCGGTTTCGTCCAGGGCCGGCATTCCTTCGTGCGGGCAGTACCCTGCCGTCCTGTCCAGGGAGTTGAGAAAATCCGTGTAATCTAATGAGGTGTCCTTTTGCAAAAAGCGGTACGCCTGGAGCAGTATGTTCGAAGGGAAAACAGACCTGTTCTCCACCACGTCAAAGGAAGGAAAGCTCAAGGTGACCCGCCCCCTCCTGGAGGCCAGCGCCAGCGCCATCAGGTACTGGTTCTCGCCCGGCCTGTCCGCGCCCAGCGGCAGTCCGGCATGGATCCGTATGCGCTCTGTGTCCAGCAGGACCGGGTCCTGGCGTCCGCTGCCCGGGAAGGTGTCCGCGCCCAGGCCGGCTATATAGGTGTTGGGGCGGCCGGACCAGATTAAATTTCTGTAACTGGTAAGGTGCAGGTGACCGGGCCTGGGGCCGGACGCCCCCACCTGAAAAGCGTCAAGGATGTTTTCCACCCGCTCCAGGGCTTCGTCGACTGCCAGGTTAAACGAGGCAAACTGACCGGCCTGCACCAGGTCGTTGATTAATCCTTTCAGGGCGGCAGCGTCAATTTCGCTCACGGGACGCGTTATCTCAGACAGAATGTAGGAGAGGCCGGCGGTGAGCTCCCTGAAACTGATTTCACCTTCGCTGTCCGGTACCGGCAGGTTGGAGAGGAGCGGGTTAACGGCATGGTAAAGCTGCTCAGCTTGAGCACTCTGGCGCAAGTATCGTTCGCGCCTGCCGTTCCCATCCTCTTCTTCAAATTCTTGCGCAGCCTTTTCTTTAAGGGCTTCGCTCATTTTTTGTAGCAGAATATAACGGTCCCTACCCCAGCCGATGCCGGAAATGCTCAGAATCCGGGCGGCCGCAGCCGGTGTCAGAGTTTTGTCTTTGCCCTTATCCCGGTGCAGCCGCATATCTCCGCTTAACAGCAGTGCTCTTAACGTACTTGCGGAGTAATCATTCCTGACCCATTCAACCAGGCCTTGCAGGACCCTGGCCGGACCGGTCAGGGTACCAGGTATGCCTTCCCCGAATGGCACATTCAGCCCCAGGCGCCTGGACAGGGTATAAAAAACGGGGATGTACTCGCTGCTGGTACAGGCAGCCGTTACGCTGTCCAAAGGTGTCCCTGCCGCCATAACCCGCCTGAAAATTTCCCTGACCTCATTCGTCAGACCGTAGGCCTGGAAATAGCTCAGGGAGCCGTCACCCACCGACAAAGGGGACTGGTCAACCTGAGCCAACCAGGGCAGACGTTCCACATCGGAGGCGGGAATAATTCCGTTTTCAGGTGCGGGGGGACTGCTGCTCCAGGCCTGGCCCGGGCAACCCATAAACGGGGTCTGTATTTAAAACGATCAGCCTGTCTTGCGCAAGCGATTTGATTAATTCATATTCCAGCGGGCTTAGCCGCAGGAAGGAAGGCAGGAGGTAAACAGCGTCAGTGTCTGCGGTGGTTGTTTTGGCAGACAGGAGACTTAAGGCAAGCGACAGCAGGCCGGGGGTGTCCATATACTTATAATCTGCAAGGCGCCTCTCATAGGCCTTCAACAAAGCAATTATGTCCTGCCATTTATCTTTGCTGACAAAACTGCCTGCGGAAAGGCAGTTTCCGGTGACACCACAGTTTCTGAGTTCATATATGGATGAAGCTATGGCCCGGACCAGCCCGTGGGAACTGTTTTCCCTGGCAAAGTATCGCAGGGCTTTTTGTTCCTCCAGGTTATGAAAGACTTCTTCAACCACGGCTGTTGTGAGCAGGCCGGTCAGCAGAGTGATTCCTTTTTCAGCCAGTTCCCCGCCAGCGACCTGATGCGCCAGGCCGGCTGTGGTTTCAGGGCGCAGGTTCACCCATCCCACACCGCTCCTGGCCAGCGCCTCGCAAAGCTCGCGCCACTGCCCGTATCCCGGCACAATCAATACTTTTTCCCGCAAGGGATATCTTGCGCAGATTTCTTTAAGTGATGAAAGAAGGTGGTTCATGTAATCACTCCAAAAAATAATTATGCCAAATGTTAAATCATGTTGCTAAATCACAATTCTACCAGCCGGTAGCTTTTCCTCTATAATCATCAGCAAGAATAGGAAGATTACAACAATTTTCTTATTAGACACTCATGTCGTAGGAGCGGCACCAGCAGAGGATGACAATAGCGATGTAGGTTCGATTTCAATCGAACAAGGCGCGTTACCGCCTGTTTCCCCATTCCTCT
>CAZIYV010000154.1:0-7019 GCA_964543575.1 uncultured Pelotomaculum sp. | reverse complement strand
GGTGTCGGAGGCGGGACTTGAACCCGCACGGTCACCCACACGCCCCTCAAACGTGTAAATTCTTTTAGAATACCAGTGTTTGAGGGTTGCTTTCTACAGGCTGTAGGAAGTCTTAATTTTGCTGTAATCGCTTTAATAGCTTGAATCTTCAACGCCACACACGCAAATATGCGCGCCTGGAAAGTGTCTTGTTCAGTATTCACAAGACCCGCTTTTCCCTGTGACGTGTGCCCTTAAAAGAAAAGATAATTCTACCTGGTTTTATAAATCCCTCCAACCGATAAAAATTTTTGTCAATAACTGTAACTCAAAATAGCTTCAGCTGCCGCGGCACCTGGTCCATAAATGAGTTACACATGTAACTCATTGCAGCTGCTGATCACGCCCTGGCCCCGACCGGCAGCCGCTAAAAATGAGTTACAACCGCCAGTCACACCAGGCCGTTAACAATAGGGCGGGGGAGGTGTTATAATACTAAAGACAGGTTTTCCTGACCTGTTTCCCGAACGCTCTTAACGTGACGGCCCTGCAAAGTCTCCACGTTAGGAGCTTTTTTATGATTCTGTGCTAACCTATAAGCCTTTCTATCATCAAATTCAACTACAGGCCTACCTGGTACATGACAATGATGATAATTGTCATCCCTAATATAAACATTTCTTATTTCATCATCAGCTTCCAATAAACGTTCAAATTCTTTAAAAGAACCTTCCATTTTAAATTCCGTTAATACACCTGATTCATAATTCGAGAGTATTAATTCTCCTAGTTTTTCTAGCCTAAACAAATGCTTTCTATTCTCACGATTATAACCAATAGTTTCTTTTGCAAGTTTTAAGGTTCCAAAGTAGGCTTTAAGCTCCTTTTCCGTCACTTTGTTCAGCTCCTTTCAAGATATACGGAACATTAGTTACTCTTTTCACAATATCCCTGCCGTTCCACTCAACACCTGCCTGGATAATCCATCTTCTGTGACGCCAGAATTTTTGCCTGTGCATAGTCTCGCGGAGGTAATCCTCTCCAAGCAGCTGCATCTTCAGCCAGGTCCCAATAAGCACAGAAGCTCTTAATTCGTCATAAGCCTCTATTAGCTTCTTTTCAGCCTCTATGATTTTTTCCCGAAGCACCTTTTCACCCCCTTCCAGAAATTAGTCAAATAGTCCGACCCACCGGACTCTCAGCTGGTGTTACTGACCCAGCTTTAAATTTTTAAGCTCCGCTCACCACCTTAAAATTTCAAACAAAACGCTCATCCATGAGCACTTCAGCCGCTGTTAGTAGCCCGGCTGTTAAAATCAAGTTCTTTTCAGGCTGTTAATTTTTTAGCTCCGCCCCGGCTCGCTGGCGGTCACGGGGACCCCCTCCCCCCGTGACCGGCAGGGAGGCGGGACGCTTAAACCATCTCCATCCTGGTAAGAGCCGGTTTCACCTCCACAGGCCTTGACACGGGGACCCCTGCGTTCCGTGCTTTTGGGCGGCTATCGGGCAGCCCTGCGCTTTCGGCTCTCGCCTCCAGCTTGGACCGCCTTGGCGCGCCAGCCTAGCACGAACCGCCCCCCGTGTAAAGGCTCTCCGCTACGCTCCGACCTGCTCCGCAGGCTGTTCCGGGAAAACCTAGGGCCGAAGTTACTTTGCAATTGTAATATATACCAATATTATTAATGTCCCCAAAAACATACCTGTGTATATTAAGTTCTCTTGTATTTTTATTCTGTTATAACATCGATTATCAGATTCCAAAAGTTCAACAAGTGCACCTGGCAATTTATTTCCATCATTTCCCCATGTTTTTTCGTGAAAAGTCTCTCTACTATTCATTAATGCAATTTTAGTATCTTTATCTATTAATTTTGCTATCAAATCAGTACATGCCCCAGCTATTCTAGCTGCATCTTCTCTTAGCCTAAATTGATTGTTAATAAACAGAAATATTAAGATGACGCTAATAATTGCTAGCGCAAAATCCAATGGATAAAGGATATCATCCTTCCAGTTTGCAATGAAACCCAATAACGTAAAAAACAAGCCTGCTGTCGTATAAATAACACTTTCTTTGTGATTGTGATATGTTCCATAATAATCCCTGTAAGACAATATGACTTTCATTAAATCATCATAAGATTTATTATCTTCTGCTATTATTTCCCCCTCCTACCTGAGCAAATGAGCCACAGGACTAAATTGCCTGTGCATCTTCTGCAAATCGCTGCCCCAGAGGTTAACGTAATGCCTAACCATGTCCAGGGTAGAATGACCAAGAAGGGACTGGAGACTGAACGGGTCCCCGCCACGAAGTATGTACATCTTCGCGAAAGTGTGCCTAAAAGTGTGGGGACTGACGCGAACTCCTTCAAGCCTGGCCTTACTGCCGTAAACGATTAACCTTTCCTGCACATTACGGCGCCGCATGGGCTGGTCTTCCGAACTGATAAACAGGTAAGGATTGCCAGGGATATCCCCCCTTACGCGAAGGTACTTTTTAAGCGTCTCTTTGGTCTTGCTGGACACGAAAACGCGCCTGTTCTTACCTCCCTTCCCCTGAGTGATTAAAAGCTCGTTATCGGGCAATTTTAGGTCTAGGATTTTTATGCCGGTGAGTTCCGAAAGCCTAACGCCTGTATCCAGAAGAAGAAGCATTATTGTATAGTCACGGAGCCCCACAAACCGGTTCTTGTCGGGAGCTGCTAAAATCGCTGTCAGCTGCTCTTCGGTGAAGGTTTCAATAATCGTGCTTTTCGGCTTTTTCCTGTCCAGCTTTTGCGCCGGGTTACTGCCGACAAGAGCCTCATCGGTCAGGAACTGGTAGAGCTGCTTCATGCTTCTGACCCGGTGATTAATCGTGGTAGGGGAGAGGCCACCGTCAACCATCTTCAAAACAACCAGTTTTAACATGGCTTCGGAAACCATGCCCGGTTCTGTCGGATAGCCTTGAATCCTCAAAGATTTGACCACGGCCTGCAGGTTTTCTTTGTGCCACCTCCGGGTATGGAAGGAGAGACCCCTAATTTTCAAGCTATCCAAAAACTGCTCCGTTGCTTCCTCCCAAGTCATTGTTCCGTATCGTTCGTTAAGCTCTCCCTGGACTGTTGTTCTTCTCCTGGCCATCATCGAAACCCCCTATACGTGTGCGCCGCGCTTTTCTGCCCGGCATAGTTAAAACCTGACGTGGCAGCTGCACACGCCCCTATAAAACGAAAAGGCCGTGGGATAAATCCCACAGCCTTAGAAAGATAAAGGTTTCTGGTGTCGGAGGCGGGACTTGAACCCGCACGGTCACCCACACGCCCCTCAAACGTGCGCGTCTGCCTATTCCGCCACTCCGACATGTGTTACAGTTTTCGACAGATCTTTAAAAAGGCCTGCCTTCCCCGCAAAAGTTATTATAACAGACCACTATTTTGAAAGCAAGTGTAAGTGATGTCCAGGCAGTAAAAAGACTGTATTTATAAATCTGCAGGACAACCCTAATACTTGTTTTATTTTTTCGTATTTACAGGTAGAATTAAGAAGGGCAGGGATATAAATGTGTTGAATAAATATATTTTATAGTTCTGCAAGACATCAGCATAACAGGTATTTCAGTAATACTTTCTTTCTTAAAGGGAATTTACCGGAGGAGAATAAATGTATCCACAAACCCATGTTTATTTCGCACAGTCAATCCTGGGCAAGCAGTCAGATCCGGTGTCTTTGGGAAGCATCCTGCCGGACATGCTCATAGGGGAGCAGTTCAACCACTGCGAGGCCCACAGCAAAGGCGTGGAAATATATAATTTCCTTGTAAAAAACCGTTCGCTGCTGGACTTCGGACAGGCTGTTTTAACCCACGGGTTTAAGCCTGAAGGGCTGGATTACTACGGGGACGAAAAGTATCTTGATTATGAAAAAGGTTACAGCTTTGAAAAAGCCAGACCCTTTGTCCAAAAGACTATTGAGGCCTGCAGGATACCGCCGGAAATGGGCTGGTGGAAAGCTCACAATATTATCGAGATGGGTGTTGAACTGATTGTTGGCTCCGCCGGGCATTACAGTGAGCATTTAAAGAGCGCTTTTGCAAATCATGCCCTGGTGTCCGAAGTGAGCGAAATGCTGCAAAACCTCTGGACAGATAAAGACCTTAAATTTATTGCCAGAGTCGAAAGATTTATAGGCTTTATCGAATTGGAAAAGCCCGGAGTTGAGTCACTGGCGCAGAAATACAAAGTACAGATGCAGTATAAACACAGGGTGGAGATAGACACCAAAAAAGTGGCTCACCTGATCTTCAAAGCCGCTGAGACAGTCAACACCGATTTGCAGCAGTTCTTTCAAAACACATCCACTTTAGTTAAGGATAATTTAATAAGTCTAACCAAATCTTGAGGGTGTTATATATGAGGAAAGGTATTATCTTTTTTTTGCTATTTGTTTTCATTTGCCTCACTTCCCAGAGCACCGGGTTGGAAGACCGGACTTCCCCGGGAGTGTTTTCAGGGCAGATGTTTTCTGCTTCATCCCTGGTTGAAGATTCACTGGGACAAAAATATTTTCTCGATATCAGCGCGGGGCAAAGATTGCTCAGCGACGACCCTGTTGAAATTATGCGGAGAATAGAGCAGTTGAATAAAAGTGATGGTTTTAATATCGTTTTTTTAGGGGACTCCATTGTCTACGGAGACGGGACCAGGGACGAGAAGGAAACCATACCGGCTCTGCTAAAGGACAAATTGTCAAGGGCGAAAAAAGGTCAGGTTATCAATGTCTTTAACTTTACCCTGCCCAGCGCCGGCCCCGCAGATGTTTACCTTATCACCAGGGAACTGGCGAAAGCAAAAGTAGACCTTTTTATTTATGACTTAAATGTGGGCTGGCTGGAACGGGAGGTAACTTTAGAACATCCGGTTCTTCTGAATTTAAGTGAAAATGAATACCTGGATCCGGCCGGTTTTCATGTTTACAACCTGGACCAGGTACTCGTCAATAGCTACAATATTTACGAAGAAGATGAGAATCTTACTGACCTTGCTACGCCGTGGACTCAGAAAAACTGGGATGGAGTTTTCAACCCTGTAGAGCATGGTAAGTTTGGCAGACTGCATCCCGAGTGGAGTGAACAGTGGAGGTACGTCCATAAAATTGTTGACCTGCTGCAGGAGAACAACATGAATTCCTTGTTTTTTACTAATCCAAGGAACTTTGAACTGCTTGAGAAGTACGATGATATTGACTTTGCGGCCTATTATTCATCACTACAGAATATTTTCAATTACTTTGATAGTTCAGGCGTAACCATACTGAACCTGGACTACGCGGTGCCGAGCGAATATTTTTCTGACGTGGTGCACCTGCTGCCCGGGGGAGAAGAAATTGTTTCAGGTTATCTTTATTATTTTATAACCCAGGACAAGGCAGTGTGAAAAATTATTTGGGGAACTGATTAAATTTTAGGAATGCGGATGGTGCTGATCATGGCCAGCGAGGCGATAATGCCGGCGGCGAGTATGGCGGCGGGGAAGTGACGCAACAGTATAACCAAAACCGCCAGGACAGCACCGGCAATGGTTATGGGTACGCCCTGGAAGTAGGAGGTGCCGCTGGAAACATTGAACCTGGCCAGCCGGTAAGCACCGCACAGGGTGAAAAAAGCGAAGCAGACCAGACCGGCGGGATGCCATTTGTCAGTCATATTGCCGTATAACAGGGCAGCGGGTGCTACCCCGAAAGAAACCAGATCGGCCAGAGAATCAAATTCCTTGCCAAAAGCTGTTGCAGCATCATAACGGCGGGCCAGGATGCCGTCTGCCCGGTCTAAGACCGCGGCAATAATTATTAATGAGACACTTAACTCAAAGTGGTGTTGAAATGCGGCAGCGATAGCCATAACCCCGAGCAGTAAATTGGCTGCTGTGCATAGATTCGGTAGCATTTCTAGCCTGCTCACATGATTACTCCTATCGTTTAATGTTCATCCGGTAAAGTGCCGATAATTGTTTCTCCCGCCCTGACTTTATCTCCCTTTTTCACCAGGAGCTTAGATTCCACTGGAATAAACAATTCGGTGCCCGAGCCAAATTTAATGATTCCGATAATTTCGCCACAGGACAGCCGTTTACCTTCATCAGCCCAGCATTTTATTCTACGGGCTATGAACCCTGTGATCTGGCAGACCATTAATTTAAAAGATTGGTTTTCAATGCCGATAAAATTCTTTTCATTAATTTCAGAGGCATGATCCTTAAAAGCCGGGATGAAACAGCCGGGACGATAGTACCTGTATTTTACCTCTCCCTGCAGGGGGGAGCGGTTCAGGTGGACATTATAAATGGATAAAAAGATACTTACCCGGACAGCTTTGTCTTTAATGTACCTTTCTTCAAAAACTTCATCTATCTCCATAATAACACCGTCGGCGGGAGAGAGTATAAGGTTCTGTTCAGCCGGGATGTGCCTTTTAGGGTTGCGAAAGAAGTACAGGGTAAATACAATCAGAAGAGCAGGAAGAACCATGAGAGCTGGAAAAGTATAATAACATAAGACCAACCCCCCTATAAGCACCAGCAGGTAATGCCAGGTGAGCTTGAGGGTCAGGGCAAACCTGCCCACTATGCTGTTGTTTAAACGGTTGGCTACCATGCTATTTCCCCTTTACTAAAATACATGCGTACAGACAAAAACAAAATACCTAGTTTATAATAACCTGTAAGACAGTCCATTGCAAGAAAAGCTTGCTCCAAACATACTTTTGGTTAAATATGGAAATAGAATGCCGGAAGACTTGGAAGCACTGCCTCTGGTATGTTGTATTTTCAGTAAGTCGGACTTATTACTTGACGGTGGAGGACAGTTATTTGAAAGAGGTTCGCTATAACCAGTACTCTGAACACCTGGTTAGGAAGTTTGGTGAAAAAGTATATAAACTGCCGGTAAACCTGCCGGGGACCTGCCCCAACCGCGATGGCAGTTCGGGAGTTGGGGGATGTATTTTTTGCGACGAACAGGGCTAGGGGTTTTACTGCCTGCCAGAAACCTTTTCTGTAAAG
>CAZIYV010000153.1:0-7284 GCA_964543575.1 uncultured Pelotomaculum sp. | reverse complement strand
CGCCCCGTAGCGGGGCAGTTTGTTTTAAAACCATGGCTTTATGCTTTTTTTGGTTTTAAAGTCTGGGAGGTAAATGCATCTTTTTGTTCATGCTGCTACTGCTGCAGGGTCACTGCGCTTGCTCCGGCCACGTAGCCGGATGACCAGGCCCACTGCAGGTTGTATCCCCCGCAGTCGCCGTCAATGTCGATAATTTCCCCCGCGAAGTAAAGACCGGGCACGATCTTGGACTCCAAAGTCTGCCCGTGGATCTCCTTTACCTCCACACCGCCGGCGGTTACCTGGGCCGCGGGCCAGGAGGTGGTTCCGGTAATTGCAAACCTCCAGTCCCGCAGAATATGCGAGATATTGGCCGTTTCACCGGCGCTGACCTGGCCGGCCGGTTTTTTTATGTCCGCCACGCCAGCTTCTCTCAGTACCACCTGGATTAGCTTCTTATTGATAAAACCGACTAAACTGAAAGACAGCTCCTTTTGCGGGCCCCGGCGAAACCTTTCAATTAAAAAATGTTCGAGCTGGGTAACGGACATATCTTTAACCAGCACCAGCTTAAGCCACACCCCATCGCCCCTTTGCAGGTACTCCCCCGCTTTACGGCTCAGGCTTAAAACCGGAGGGCCGGACGCGCCGTACTCGGTAAACAGAATTTCGCCGGAGGCCCTTTGCACCGTTTTATCATTAAAAACTATCTCCGCTTCACCTTCAAATTTAATTCCTTGAATTTGTTTTAAAAATTTTGAGGCCAGCTTCAGCTGCACCAGAGCAGGGAAAGGCTCCACAATGCTGTGGCCCAAATTTTGGGCCAGTTTATATCCGCTTCCATTGGAGCCAAGGTTGGGCGCCGCCTTGCCGCCAGTGGCGAGGATGACCCGGTCGGCTTCAAATTTCCTGCCGTCCTCCAGTAATATGTCAAAGCCCTTCCTGCTATTTTTAATGTCCCTTACCGCGGCCTCACATAAGACCCTGACCCCGGTCTCCTCCAGTTCGTATCTTAAGACGTCCAATACGCTTGAAGCCTGGTTGGAAACGGGGAAAACTTTCCCCCCTTCTTCAACCTTGTGGGCCACCCCAAGGCGCTCAAAAAAATCAATGGTTTTCTCAGTGTCAAAACTACTCAGGGCGGCACGGGCAAATCCAGGGTTTTTCCCGTGGTAAAAGGACAAGCCTGTATTTACATTGGTCAGGTTGCACCTGCCGTTGCCGGTGGCAAGGATTTTCTTGCCTACCCTCAGGTTTTTTTCCAGGATTATCACATCGGCGCCTTTATACCTGGCAGCGATAGCAGCAACCATCCCCGCGGCGCCTCCGCCTATCACAGCAACTTTAACTGGAGATCCATCTGACATATTTTTAACTCCTTAACTTTTTCCCAGGGGGACGGTTCTTGGTACTGAAATCCAATTCTTAGCGGCATGCTTGTCCAGCCTCAAATGGGCTGTATTTGGATGCGATCGCTTCAGCCGCCTTGATTCCGTCCACTGCTGAAGAGATAATGCCGCCTGCATAGCCTGCTCCTTCACCTGCCGGGTAAAGGCCCGCGACTGGAGCCTCAAAGTTTTCGTTCCTGATAATCCGCACCGGTGAAGAGGACCTGGTTTCAACCCCGGTCAGTACCGCCTCAGGCAGCGCAAAGCCCCGCAGTTTGGCATCCATCTCAGGAATGGCTTCCTTTAACGTTTCAACAATATAATCGGGCAGGCATTCTTTGAGGTCTCCGGGCTGTACGCCTATTTGATAGGAGGGAAGCACCCCGCCCAATTCGGTTGAAGACGTGCCTGCCAAAAAATCACCCAGCAGTTGGACCGGCGCCTTAAAACCACCGCCGCCCAGAGCAAACGCTTTTCTTTCCCACTTCCTCTGAAACTCCACACCGGCCAGGGGGTGGTCACTGCCGAAATCCGCCGGAGTTACCCCGACTAATAAAGCGCTGTTGGCATTCTGCGCGTCGCGGGCGTAAAAACTCATACCGTTGGTTACCACACTGCCATCTTCCGAGGAGGCCGGAACCACCACGCCGCCCGGGCACATGCAGAAAGTATAGGCCGACCTGCCGTTCGAAGCGTGGTAAGCCAGTTTATAATCCGCCGGCCCCAATTTCTTATGACCGGCATATTTTTTATACTGGGCTTGTTCGATCAGCTTTTGGGGGTGTTCCACCCTTACCCCTACCGAAAAAGGCTTGGGAGCCATTTTTACACCTCTGACATGAAGCAGCTCAAAGGTATCGCGGGCGCTGTGTCCCGGCGCCAGCAAAAGAACATCAGCGTTTAGCCGCTCAGTATGATTTATGACAACGCCTGTGACCTTATTTTCATCAACTATTATGTCGGTAACCTTGCTGTTAAACCTGACCTCTCCGCCGAGACGGATAATCTTTCGGCTGATATTTCTGACCACGGTACGCAGGTTATCTGTGCCCACGTGCGGCTTGTTAATATAAAGGATTTCCTCCGGTGCGCCGGCCAGGACCATTTCCTCAAGCACTTTACGGCAGCGCAAGTCACGGATAAGAGTGGTTAATTTTCCGTCAGAAAAAGTACCGGCTCCTCCTTCGCCGAACTGGACATTACATTCGGGATCAAGCTGCCCTTTATGCCAAAATTTCTGAACAGCCCGTGCCCGCGCGTCTACATCCGCGCCTCTTTCCAGCAGTAGTGGCTTATATCCCATACCGGACAGGATGATACCGGCAAAAAGCCCCGCGGGCCCGCTGCCAACAATGATTGGCCTGGATTTCATCTTTTCCAGGCCTGACTGAACATATTTATATTCCAGATCAGGCGCAACCGAAATATCTTTATCTCTTGTTTTTTTCAAAAACGAGTCCTCATCTTTTAATTCAACGTCAAGCGTGTAGATAAAATAAATCAGGCCGCTCTTTCTGGCGTCAACCGACTTTTTAAATATTTTATATCCCAGCAGGTCTGCTCTTTTCACCCTAATTTTTTTCAGCAGAATATCAGTGAGACTTGAATTATCATCTTCAATAAACATTTTTAAGCCAGAAACCCTCAGCAACGTGTTCACCTTCCAAAAATGTACTTTAATCCGGCAGCAATATTTATAAATGCATGAAAATATTAATCCTTATCAGAGATTAATATATATTTTGCTTTAAAATAATGTTTTTTATTAAATCATAAAAATTAATAGCATCTTTTGAAATTATTGCGTGAGTAAAATAATTTTTAAAGAGTAAAATAACGATATGAGGATTAAAAAAATAATTGCGGGTTTTCTATTAAGCCTCGCGGTTTTTGTGACGATGCCAGCTCCACCTATAGAAGCACTTGAGAATGTACACACTAAAACAAATTACAGCTCCTCATCCAGGGGTTTGACTCTTTCCCGCGAAGAATTTATCCTGCTGGCAAAATTAATTCACGCGGAAGCGAGGGGGGAATCATTAGCGGGTCAGATCGCTGTTGGAGCGGTGGTTTTTAACCGGATGGAGGACCCACGGTTCCCCAAAACAATTATAAAGGTTATTTATGAAAAAGACCAGTTTTCCCCGGTTGCAGACGGTTCAATTAACTTCCCTCCCGGTGAGAGAGCACTGTTGGCCGCGGAATTAGCCCTCAGTGGAATGGATCCGACCAACGGGTGTTTGTATTTTTACAATCCCGCATCCGCTGAGTCCAGGTGGCTTGATGGTATACCACGGGTGATTAGCATAGGCAGCCATGTCTTCTTATTATAGACATGGCTTTGTCTTTTAAAAAAATAGTTCGTAGTAACCATTCTTTTTATTGGCTCATATTATGGGGTAGAAACAAAACAAAAATATTTCAATTACTCCCCTCAAATTTTAGTTTTTCTTTTTTTCAATCCCGGCTTTGGCGGTTTTAAAACTGCTAAGAAAAAAATTATTAGGAGGTATGAAAATGGACGAAGTAAAAACTGAAGGTGTCGGCGGTGTCGGCGGCAACTGGGCTTTTCTCCTTTTCCTGATCCTGATCCTGCTTATCTTAGGGATCGGCTTTATCTTTGTCTAAACAACCAGTTCAAAAACTACCTGGGAGGTACAGAAAATGGATGAAGTAGCAACTGAAGTAGTAGGCGCCCCGGTTTTCGGAAATTGGGCTTTTCTCCTCTTCCTGATCCTGATTCTTCTTATCTTAGGGATTGGATTTATCTTCGTTTAAACAATGTCCTGAAAAAGATACCCGGCAAGCAGATGGCCTTAAATATTTAAGGCCATCTGCTCTTTTTTGCCGCTTTTATTAACTCGATTGGTATTTATGTACAGGATGTGCTAGACTACTAATGATCATGCTAACCAGAGGTGTCTTTTAATTTGGCGAATCCTAAAACAAAACAGGCCAGAGATCTTCTTTTAACCCTCCTAAAGGGACAGGAGCCTGTACCCATTGAATTCATATTTACCTCCTGTGATTCTGATTATGATGCTCTGGCCGGAGCGCTCTCTTCATTAATAGAAAAGGAAGAAGTCCTGATCGGCCGCTTAAAAACAAGGAATGGCTGGCTTATCGGAGCAAGCGGTGCACACCCGCCAGAAGGGGTTATCGCCTGGTATACCGGTCGTAACCAGATGCGCAATGCATTGCCCAAAGCTTTAAAAGTGGTGAAAAAATGCACCCGGATTGATGGAGAAGGCTTGCAGGAAAGTGAACCGGACGAAAAGCTGATGATTATTACCTGCCTGCTAAGTGACGGGCGGCCGCGCACCATGACCGAAATTGTGGCTGACACCGGCTTGCAGGACTTGCATTATTCTGTCTGGCGGCGCTTATGTAAACTACCCGACGGCCGCTTTACCCTGCCGGATAGTAAAGGCGCCTGGGAATCCCTTTTAAATTATATCAGGGAGAGGCCCCGCCGCCTTACTGACCTGCTTCGCCTTTACCGCAGCCACAGGGAAATAACAGCCAAACTTACCGCGGGAAACAATCAGGAGCTATTTGTCAGGCTGCCACGTGGTATGATCACAACTCCTGATTCAACAGCAGGCAAAAAAGAGCTGGAAAAGAACCGGCAAGTAAAGTTATGGCGTGATACTCTGGATTCCTTGCCCCATCCTTTTTTCATGCCGGAACAACTGGCTTTGGACCTGGGAGAGTTTCCCGGCCTGGCTGACAGCTACGCCCTGAGAGTTGAGTTTGAGGGGAAGAAATACTTTTGCCTGCGCCGCGACTTTCCCGGTGAGGTACTGGTAGACCAGCTGGCTGAAATTTTTGGCAGGTATTTTGCACCGCCCCACGCCGCCAGCGCCCCGGCATTTCTCAAAGAACATTCACTGGGTGAAAGAGAGTCCGCCAGAGTGCTCGGCCTTAATGAAGAGACCGTTAAAGACCTGGTGAGTTCCGGGGAACTGGACCATTTTACACTTGATGAAAAAATACGTCTTTGGCGATCTGATATTGAGGAACTGAAAAGGGACAGGGACAAGCTGCGCGGACTGGTTGGAGAATATGAGAAACTCCAGGTAACCGAAACCGCTGCCCTGCTTGGTATAACCACCGGCCAGGTGCGGCGGCTGATCGAAGAGGGCAGCCTGGCGTCCACTGAAAATAATCAGCCCGCAGACAACTCCGATCGTGATCTCCTTTTTAAAAGGAGTGACGTGGAAAAAATACGCGACCTGCTCCCTGCTGCCCGGTCCCGCTGGGCTGCGTTAGATGGACAGGCACGCAGACAAAAGGAACTGCCGGCGGACGGGGAAACCCGTTCCAAAAAAAGACCCGTGCGCAGAAAGGAAACCGGTCTGCCGGAACAAAAGCTGGTCCTGGATGATTTTCAGATTGAAGCATCGGATGCTCTGCGGGAAGGGCTCTCAGTCCTGGTATCCGCCCCTACCGGAAACGGGAAAACCCTGGTGGCGGAAATGCTGGCTAAAGACGTTATGACACAGGGACTGGGCATGGTCTACACCTCTCCTTTAAAAGCGCTTTCCAATCAGAAATACAGAGATTTCAAAGAGCTGTTCGGAGAAGAGTCAGTAGGACTGGTAACCGGGGACATCAGCATCAACCCGGGAGCGCCGATGCTGATCATGACAACGGAAATATTCAGGAACTGGTGTCTGAGCGAGCCTGACCAGCTGGCCAGGACCTCCTATGTTGTTTTTGATGAAATTCACTACCTTGATGACGCGGAACGCGGCACAACGTGGGAAGAGAGCATTTTGTTCGCGCCCCCCCACATGAAGATCCTGGGTCTTTCGGCCACCGTGCCAAATGTGGATGAAATGGCTGACTGGATCAGCTCTGTGCGCGGCGGGAATGTGGTTGTGATTCTGGAAAAAAGAAGAACCGTCCCTCTGGCTATCCGCTGGCTCCTCCCCAGCGGGCGGATCGTCTCTGAAAAAGAAGCCCGCGGGGAAATACTGGATTTAGCGGAATCTTGTAAGCGCGGCAAAAGATACTGGGTAGAGTTTGATAAAAATGCTGAACTACCCGCATTATCCTGCAGTGAAATAATAGGGCTGATCCAGGACAAGCTGCCCGCCCTGTTTTTTGTGTTCAGCCGCGGGCGTACTGAGATTCTGGCCCAGGAACTGTGCCGCGATTGGGACTTTCTTAACGCCAAAGAAAAAAACACTGTAAACGGGCATATCAGAGAAGCCGAAGCACTGCACCCCGGCACTTTCAGCGGTCCCGGCTGGAGCAAACTGCGGCGCCTTCTTGCCCAGGGCATAGCTTACCACCATGCCGGCCTGCTGCCGCCCATAAAGTACCTGGTGGAGAAACTATACTCCAGCCGGCTGCTCTGGGTGGTGTTTTGTACTGAGACCTTCGCGGCAGGGGTGAATTTCCCCGCCGCCAGCGCCATTTTCGACTCTACCAGAAAGTGGGACGGGTACGACTTCCGAATATTGCAAAACAGGGAGTTTTTCCAGATAGCCGGGCGGGCGGGCAGGCGAGGCTTTGACCAGGTAGGCCACGTTTTTATCCGCATTGACAGCCGCTTTCCCGAACAGACAGGTTTTTTTGAAGAGAAAGAGGTTGAGCCTGTTTCAGGCCGGTTGACCATTTCGCCTAACACTGTACTCAGCCTTTTGAGATATAAAACTGACGACGAAATTGAACGTTTCCTAAACGGCAACTTTAAAATGCACCAGCTTAAAAAGAAGAAGAACAACCTCGAACAGGAGATAAAAATAGTCTCTGAGCGTGTAATAGAAATAGAAGCGACACTGTGTCCTGAAAACCTGTCTTTATCGTGCTCGCTGGAGCGGGTCAAATCCTGCAGGCAGAGTAACCGGGACCAAGGGAAAGGAACGAAGAAAAGTAATAACAAACTACGAAACAAGAAGGCTTCTTT
>CAZIYV010000152.1:0-7349 GCA_964543575.1 uncultured Pelotomaculum sp. | reverse complement strand
TTCTGGCCAGATCCACAATCTTTACCGGCTCGCCCATGTCCAGGACGAAAAGCTAACCGCCTTTAGCCAGGGTTCCCGCCTGGATTACCAGCTGTACCGCTTCGGGGATGGTCATAAAATAACGGGTCATGTCCGGGTGAGTCACAGTGACCGGCCCGCCCGCGGCTATCTGCCGCTGAAACAGGGGCACCACACTGCCCCGGCTGCCCAGAACATTACCGAAGCGTACAGCGGTAAACACCGTTTTGCTCCAGCCGGCCATCTCTTGGACCACCATTTCCGCCACGTGCTTGGAAGCGCCCATAATACTGGTGGAATTGACGGCCTTGTCCGTGGAAATCAGGATAAAAGCCTTGCTGCCATACCTGTCAGCCGCCTCCGCCACTATTTTGGTGCCAATGATATTGTTCTTGATTGCCTCCGGCGGGTTTATTTCCATCAAAGGCACGTGTTTGTGAGCCGCCGCGTGGAAAACAACCGAAGGGCGGTAAGCATGAAAAATCTGGTCAACAGCCTCCTTGTCCTTGACGTCTGTAATTGACTGGACAAACCCTACCTCAGGGAATGACTGCGCCAACTCCAGGTGTATATCATAGATGCTGTTTTCACCGTGCCCCAACAAAACCAGCAGTCTTGGCTTAAAGCAGGCCACCTGGCGGCAAAGCTCCGAGCCGATTGAGCCCCCGGCGCCGGTCACCAGGACCACCTGGTTGTGCAAATAGCCGGCGATAGCCTCGAGGTCCACCTGTACGGGCTCCCGGCCTAAAATGTCTTCGATTCTGACCTCACGGATGGGATCAACTTTTATCTTTCCTTCAAGCAGGTCGTAAATACCCGGCACGATCCGCAGCCTGGCGCCGCTGCTCTGGCAGATCTCCACGATTTCCTGGAGCGCCCTGCCCTTAACTGAAGGCATGGCAATAACTATTTCTGCGATACTTAAGCTTTTTACCAGCCGCGGTATGTCTTCCTTGGTACCCAGAACGGGCAGTCCGTAAAGCCGGCGCCCCTGCTTGGCCGGGTCATCGTCAATGAAGCCGACAGGCTCCGCCCCGTTGCCTGAACTGTGGTTATGGAATTCACGGGCCACCACAGCGCCGGCGTCGCCGGCGCCGATGATTAAGACAGCCTGTCCATGGGTGGAGCGCAAATAGGGCAACCGGTACTCACTGATAATGCGATGTGAGAAACGGGCCAGGCCAACCAGGGCGATAACCAGGATCGTCCACAAAATAACCGCGCTGCGCGGCAGTGGAAATAAACCGGGCTCCATGAGAAAATAGGCCACGGAGATGCTGGCCATGGAGCCCATTACGGCAGCCAGCACAATGGACAGCAGTTCACCGACGCTGGCATACTGCCAGAGACGGTTATAAAGGCGGAAAGAATAAAAAGACAATATATAAATACAGGTGGCTGCCGGCGCTATTTCGACGGCATAGCGTATGTAAGCAGAAGGCACGGCGCCGTCAAAGCGCAGCAGCAGGGCCAAAATAAGGGCCACGTTAACGGCAATAATATCAAATACAAACATACTGATATAACTGGTTAACCTTTTCACTTTTCAACCATCTCCAAAACCTGCTTGACCATCAACTATCAAGAAGCGGCAAGACGTTTTCTGATACAATCTATCACCCGGCATTGATCTTCAGTGGACAGACTGGAGCCTGACGGCAAACAAAGCCCCTTTTCAAACAAACTGTCTGAAACGCTGTTGTTTAATTCATGTTGGTAATAAGCGCAGCCCTGAAAAAGGGGCTGCAGGTGTAAAGGCTTCCAAACAGGACGGGCTTCAATATTTTGGCTGGACAGGGCGTCTATTAACTGACCTGGCGTAACGCCGCAGCGCTCAGGGCTGACTGTCAAAGTGGTTAACCACCTGGTTGACGTGCCAAAAGAGGCTTCCGGCATAAAATCAAAGCCGTCAATATCCGCCAAAGCGGCCAGATAATTTTCAAAAATAGCCCGGCGGGCCTTAACACGCTCCTCCAGTACCCGCAGTTGTCCTCTCCCAATAGCAGCCAGCACGTTGCTAAGGCGGTAGTTGTAACCAACCTCGCTGTGCTGGTAATGCCTGACCGGATCACGGGCCTGGGTCGCCCAAAAGCGGACTTTTTCCATGCCCGCGGCATCATCGGACACCAGCATCCCGCCGCCGGAAGTAGTGATAATTTTGTTGCCGTTAAACGAGAAAATACCGGCGCTGCCCAGCGTGCCGCTCGCCTTGCCCCGGTAAGTAGCCCCCAGGGATTCTGCCGCGTCTTCTATTACCGGCGCCCCATACCTGTCGCAAATGGCCAGTAAAGGCGCCATATCCGCGCTCTGGCCGTAAATATTGACCACGATAACCGCCTTAGGCAGTTTCCCGGTTTTTTCGGCGTCAGCAAAGGCCCTGGCCAGAGCGGCTGGCGACATATTCCAGGTTTCCGGCTCTGAATCAATAAAAACCGGCCTGCCTCCCTGGTATAACACCGGGTTGACACTGGCAATAAAAGTAAGTGTTGAGCAAAAAACCACATCGCCGGGGCCAACACCCAGCAAACGCAGGGCGAGATGGATAGCCGCCGTACCGGAACTCAGCGCCGCCGCTGCTTTTGCGCCCACAAAGTCGGCCAGTTCACGCTCAAACGCGTCAACGTGCGGGCCGAGCGGGGCAACCCAGTTGGACTGAAAAGCGTCGTTTATATAGGCCATCTCATTCCCGCTCATATGCGGCGGGGAAAGGTAAATCCGCCCGTTTGCATTTTTTACCACTTTATATCTCTCCCGGTTAAAAAGTCCTGCCAAAACCTGTTGACTGGCTTCGCACAAAACACTGCCAATTCGTTACGGTGTGCGATTGAAATCGAACCTGCCGCTCGCGGCATGGGTGTCAAAGCTCTGACGACCGATGACCGAAATTGTAGGTGCGATTTCAATCGCACATTTTCTCTCTTATCGCAACCATAGCCACCGCCATGGCGGTTTCCTTGCTGTGGCTCAGGCTGATGCTTACAGCAGGAGCTAGTTTCATTACCTCTGGATCACTGAACCTGCAAAATGGCCTGCCATTCTGATCGGTCAGGATCTCAATCTGCCGCAGACCGATTCGGCAAAAAGGCGCCAGCGCCTTAAAAACAGCTTCTTTAGCGCACCACCTGGCCGCGTAATGAGGCGCCGGGTCTTTATGCGACCTGCAGTAGCGGTGTTCTTCCTCAGTGAAAATTTTTCTTTGAGGCCCGCTTTCCAGTTTAGGCAGCATCGCGCGCCAACGCTCTATATCTTCACAGTCTATGCCAACATTGAAATTTTGCGCACTGCTGCCAGGTATATCAGACATAAATCCTCCCAAGGCGCCGCTCTTTTGAGAGCTTATACTTCTTTTGACGCAATAAACTGACAAACCGGGTAAGTATCTTTTCCCAGATCAAAAAAGTAACCACCGCCATCCCCGGTAAACCCCAGGCTGGGGAATAAGTCCTTCACCAGCTCATTTTTCGAGGTGGGGATATATTCACCCCGCACCAGCAAAGCGCCGTTCCGCCCGGCGGCGTTTAGAAGGTCATAGCACATGTATTCTTCCATCTTGCGCCCCAGGACCCGGCAGCTCATCAGCCAGGTGTCCACATCCCACTGTTGGCCGCTCTTTTTAGCCAGGATAATACCGATTAAACCATGATCACCGAAGCGGTCCCGCAGGCGGTACCACCTGGTCCACCAGCCCGCTGACTGGGCCATTGCTTTTACTTGTTCTTCAGAATAACGCCTGGTGGTAAGGTTAAACTGGTTGGTTTTGTTGATCAGCTGGGTGACCCTGCTTAAAGTCATAGCGTCAACCGGTCCGCATTCGGCCACCATCTCTAAACCAGCTAAAAATTCTTCCAGGGAGCCGGCCTTTTTTTCTGATTCCCTGCGCTCAATATTTTTTCTATAACTGCTGTGGCGTTCAACATCTTCCGCCGTAAGGGAAATACTTTCGAAATATATGCCCTTTCTTAAAGAGGCCAGCATCTCCCAGGGTTTGTTGCCGCACTCCGGGACTATCACCTGCGGCAGTCTTGCTCTTACCCAGGCTCTTTCCAAAGGGTTGTCGTCAAGAAACACAAAACTGTCCAGCCCTAAAGAAAGGACATCGGCTATTTCTTCTATATTAGACACTTTATCCCGCCAGTTAGCGGTGAAAACAACAAAGTCCTCCAGTTTCAGAATCATTGCATCATGTTTTCTAAAAGGCAGCTCAGCGTCTTCCAGATTGTTTTTAGAACAAACGGCCAGCAGTACCCCGCGCTCTTTCAGCTCTTTGACATAGCGCTGCAAATCCAGGTAAGCCTCTCCCGCCGGCGCGGGTGGCCCGATAACAATGCCGCTAAGCCCGTCTTCCCCGATTACGCCGCCCCACAGGGTATTATCAAGGTCCAACACCAGCACCTTCGCGGACAGGCCGAAGGCGGAACGGATCTGAGCGGTCAGGTATTCAGCAAAAAGAGGCAGCGCCCCTGCGGCAGGATACTGCCTGGCTGAATACCACTCCAGATCAGAACGGAATCCCGCGCCGGATTTAAGAGCAACCCTGTTTATATCAAGAAAAGATATCCCTGCCGGCAAATTACCGGATATTAATTTATTTATCTCACAAATAACCCTCGTGCGGCCTCCGGCCAGGGTGTCCTCCAGCGATCCCCAGGAGCCGTCCGGGGGCAGGTCAAAACCTGCCTGGATCACATGGCACGGGCTGCCTTTCTTTAACACCGCCCACAAACCGCGCAGCCGGTCCGCGACACGTTCCGCTTCTTTAGCGTCACCCAGTGGAGAAAGCGCCAGATCGCTGCAAGTAGGAATCAGTATGACCACATCAGGGGCGAAAGAATACAGTCCTGAATTATTATTTAAGATTTCCTGTTGATAATTTCCATAAACACCCTGATAGATCTCCGTTTCAATGCCGTCCCGGAAACAGGTCGCCTGCAGGACTGGCCCCAGAAAAGCAGTGGTGGCGCTGCCCAGGAGTGCAACTTTTAATTTACATCGCGGTTTCCAGGCGCCGGAAGCTGTTATCTTCTGAAGCATTTTTTCACACTTTATAAAAAAGGAATAAGCGGGAAACAATGATAGCGCCAGTTTAAGATCGCCGGCGGCTTCCCCCATTCTTTTCAACCTTACCAGCAGCCTGGCCCTGCCGAGCAGCACGAAAGGCTCAGGCTCAGGCAGCGCATCCAGCACAGCCGTCAAGTTTTCTATAGCATTCTCCCAATGTCCTTTAGACATGGCAGCGCGGGCACAGATAAACCTGGCCAGCGGCTGCGAGAGTTTTGACAGTATTTCCAGCCGATCTTCTTTTAATTCGCCTTCCGCTTCCAACCTGTCTGCCAGATCTTCCGCCAGGTCGAAAGCAAAATTATTACCTTCCCGGTCTATCAGCCGGAAAAGTTCCGAAAACAGTTGTTCACCGCTTTGACCGGTAAATATGTATTTGATCAGCTCCCTGCTCAGCCCGGTCCTGTCCATGCTCACGCACCCTGCCTTTTTTCGATAGCGCCGATAAAATCACTTACTGTTTTAATGGATGCGACTTCTTCCGTGGTAAAGCGCATGTTGAATTCATCTTCAATAGTCAAAACCAGTTTCACATGAGCCACGGAATCCCACTCTTTTAATTCTTTCCTGCTGGTTTCCTCAGAAATAGTCAAATCTTCATCTTCGAATATATCGTAAAAGATATTTTTCAGTTTGATCAGAGTAACTTTTTTATTTCCCACTTGTCATTACCTCATTACAATAGTTCAATTATATGCCTTAATGAATGGACAGGCCGCCGTCAACAACCAGAGAGGCGCCTGTAACCCAGCGGGCGTCGGTGGAGACTAAGAAGGCGATAACATCTGCCACATCCTCCGGCTCTCCCAGCCCCAGTATGTGATTCTGGTCTATTTCATTTTTCTGCACCTCTGTAAGCTGCCCCAGCCAGCCTTCACTCATAGGGGTCCGGACAACTCCGGGAACAACAACATTCACCCTGATCTTCTTCTTGGCCAACTCCAGGGCCGCTACCCGCGCCGCCGCAAGCAGGGCGCCCTTGGCGCCGGCATAGGCTATAAATCCCGCCGTGCCCCTGATGGCCGCAACCGAAGACAGCCACACCACACCCGCCCCGTCTGGACTGACCGCTTTGGATAGGGCCTTGGTACAGTTTATGGCGCTAACCACATTAGCTTTATAGCTGGCTACCAGATGATCTGTTTTCAGCAGCGTCAGTGGCCGGAAGTCATGCTGCCCGGCGCAGAAAACTCCGCCGCCGTAACCTCCGTTTTCTTTCCCGAACTTTATAATATCTTTCATCTGTGCTTCATCCGCGGCATCAGCCACAATCGCCTGGTGCCCTGAGCCTTCCAGCATGTTTAAAGCCTTTTGGATGCGATCCATATCCCTGCCGACACCGGCGATCCTCGCTCCTTCCCGCGCCAGCCGCAGCGCGGCGGCCCGGCCTATGCCCGAGCTAACTCCTACCACCAGGACCAGCTTGCCTGCAAACCTGTTCATTAAACCCACCCCCGCTTGCCTAATCTCCATCAACAATACCAGGAACCGCAGCATCAGCGTCATCCGGCCATTTTACCGACACGGCGCCCCAGGCCAGACCTGCTCCGAAAGCGCATAATATAGTCCTGCTGCCCGGCTTGATCCCCCCTGACCGCCAGGCCTCCGCCAGCAGGGTAGGCAGCGAGGCCCCGCCGGAATTACCTAACTTCTCCAGACAATAAAAGCGCTTGGCGGATGGCACTCCGATACCCCTGTAGATAAAGTCAATCATGGTCTTGTTGGCCTGGTGCAGCAGGACCATGTCAATATCATCAATGGTAAGCCCCATCTCACTAATAAAATTCTTTAAGAAATCTGTCACCTTGTATACGCAAAAATGAAACACTGCCGGCCCGTCCATGAAAATTTGTTCCTGATTCCGGATGCAGCCGTCTTCGTCTTCAGTTTCAATTTTTGTCTCCGGGCTGCCGGGCCTTCTGGCGCCCCCGGCAGGCACTATCAGCCGGTCGTACTTGCTGCTGTCGGTACATATCTTAATCTGCTCGATACCGCCCTTTTGCCTGTCCGAAGGCTCAATTAAAGCCGCTGTGGCGGCGTCACCATGCAGGGTTACCAGGCCTCTGTCCAGCGGGTTTACCAGAGTTGACACGGCGTCCCCGTTTAAAACCAGCGCTCTTTTAGCCGTACCCGCTGTGATCATTGAGTGCGACACAGCAAGAGAATGGATAAATGAGCTGCAGGCCTGGTTAATATCGAAAGTACAGCAGTTCTCCCCCAGCCCGAGCCTGCCGTGCAGCACTGAAGCGGTGGAGGGCATAATGTAGTCGGGG
>CAZIYV010000151.1:0-7615 GCA_964543575.1 uncultured Pelotomaculum sp. | reverse complement strand
AGCCCCAATTTTTACGGCAGCCAGGCTACTTTCCAGGTGACTTAAAGTTTTGGCTCCCAGCAGGTTGAGCAGAGTAACCCCAACCACAATGACCGTGGCCAGAACAGGGGGTGACACGCCGGGCATCCATTCTTGTAAAAACACTGAAACTGCCGTAGCTTCACTGGACATGGCCAGCACAAGTCCTGTCCAGTAGACCCAACCAACCACAAACCCCAGCCACGGACCAAAAGCCTCCTGGGAATAAGCCTGAAACGAACCGGGCCGCGGGTTTGCCACCGCCATCTCCGAAAGCGCGGTCAGAATAAAATAAACCAGAACGCCTCCTAAAATAAACGAGAGAAATATAGCCGGTCCGGCTGCCCTGATCGCGATAGAAGAACCTAAAAAAAAGGAACCCCCCACTACCGTTCCCAGAGCCAGCATTGTTAGCTGCCAGGCTGAAAGGCCATCTTTAGAGTTCGTATTCATAACCATAATATGAACTGGAACAAATAAACTTATACCGATAAGCAAAACTTAGGTACCGGGTACCTAAGTTTTGGAACCTTCTCAAATTGAGTTGTCCCAATCACTTCTCAGCAGCGCCAGGACCACCTGATCATGGAAGCTTCCCTGGGTAAATTCATATTCTCTCAGTACGCCTTCTGGTTTAAAGCCCAATTTCTCAAGAGTATTAAGAGACCTGTTGTTTCCCACTGTAACAAAGGCTTCAATCCGGTTGAGTTCCAGAGCTTCAAAGCAATGGTGAATAACTGCCTTCATTACTTCTTGCATCACACCCTGTCCCCAATATTCCCGGCCCAGCTCATATCCAACTTCAGCACGCCGGTGCTCTGCTTTCACATTGTGGTATCCACAGCTCCCCATCACAGCCCCGCTCTTTTTATCGACAATAGCCCAGCGCCTGCCTTCCCCTGTTTCCGGAAGGCTGTTTAATAAATCAACCATCTGTTGAGTTTCTTCGATACTTTTAAAAGAAACGTTCATATATTCTGTTACAACGTCATCCGACCAATAGCTGTGCAGCGTTTCAAGATCGCCTGCTCCTATTTTTCGAAGGGTAAAACGAGCGGTTTCCAGTTCAAATAACCGGTTCAAAATGTTCCCTCATTTGTATCAAAGTTTAAAATAGGGTTCTAGCACAGGGGGACGGTTCTCGTGTGCTTCTATCATCCCAACCTTCTACATGCTGCTGGGATCAGAGTTTAAAAGAGGGTTCTTTTGACAAGGACGCGATTAGCTCCTTTGCCCGTTTTTCCTCCTCTGATGTCCCGCTGACAGCGAGCCATACCGAGCCTTCCGCCCCACAAACACCGCCCCCCGCTACAAGTTCGGCGGTTGCGCCTGAAAGTATAGAAATGGCCTCGATTTCGCTGACGACCTCACCCGGAACCGGCAGGAACCTTGCCCCGTGAGCGCCCGGCGCGTTGAGTTTCGCAGCCAGCTGATCAAGACTGCCTGAAATCCGCTTCTCCAATCCAACCGGCAAAAGCAGGCGCACCCGCCTTCCGACAACAGCCTGCAAAGAAGCGCCTATTGTGCCGCCCCGGCGATCACCGATGAGAATAGCAGCCCGCTTTTGCGATAGATCTAAAGAATTTGCGCCTTTTAAAATAACGTCGCCTTCCTTCAGGTCGTCGACAACATCGAAAATGGTTTTTCCCTGCCGCCATTCGCCCTTAACAATGACCACATCGCCTGGAAATCCTGTTTCATCCGGAAGCCTGCCCGTTTCAGTCGCGGGCATGTGGGGCGGGAGTGTTATGCCGCGAAAAAACCGCTGCCGGCTAAATCCTTTTGATTGGCCGGCCAGCGCTAGCACCTCCTCGGCCACGTAACCGTTTGTGGTTCCCGCGATAATGACAATAGTCCCGGAGCGAAGTGCCGCTTGGATCGCGGGATGAACCGCCACTGCTTTGGCGATCAACCTTTTGCCTGCCGCTGTTGTGAGAGCTACCTGGAACATGATCTTCCCCCTTACTTTTCAAAATGTTCTCCAGGAATAACTTAATAACTTAGGTACCCGGTACACTAAGTTAAACTAACGGTTTTCTGCCTTCTACTATTGCCACTACTCCGCCACATAAGTTTAGATAACGAGTTTCAACTAATCCGGCTTTGGCAAGAATACCCGCTAACTCTTTTTGATGCACAAAAGCCTTGGCCGAATCATGGAAATAATCGTAAGCCTTTTTATTGCCGGAGAACAGCTTCCCCATAGCAGGAATAACCTTGTCAAAACACAGCCAGTATAATTCCCTGAAAACCGGTGTCGTTGGCTGAGCCATATCCAGTGATATTATCTTTCCGCCCGGTTTAACAACACGCACCATTTCCCGAACGACTTTAAAAATATCAGGGACATTGCGCAATCCCCATCCCACGGTGGCGCAGTCAAACACATTATTTTTAAATGGCAGGCGCATGGCATCTCCCTGAATAAACTGTATGCTGTCCTTAAACTTAAAGTCCCTTATGTTTTGCCAGGCGACATCTATCATGTTCTCTGAAAAGTCCAGCCCTGTTATTCTTCCCGCCGAACCTGCTGCCCGTGCTTGTTCCATCGTCAGCATCCCAGTTCCGCAGCAGACATCCAGACCTATGCCACCTTTTTTTAGTTCAGAGCGTTTAACCACCAGCCTCCGCCAAGACTTATCTAAACCAAAGGTCATAAGTGTATTCATTAAATCGTAGTTCTTGGCTATAGAATTAAACGTTTCTTGAACGTACTTCGCCTTAGTCTCTTTACCGGGTAAATTAGCCAAAAAGCTATCCTCCAGTCCAGCACAAGGGGACGGTTCTCATGTGCTTTCTATGCTTTATTCTTTCTTGCTTTTCCATAATAACACCGTACTGGGCTACTTACCAGCGGAACTCATCGCTGATTTCGTCAACCATAATTACCCTCCGGGAAATCAATCAACGCTCCCATTAGAATTATATTTTCGCATGGTATTTCCTTCCTTATTCTGAAAACATCGTGGTTTTATAAAAATCCATTAATAGGTTTTTTTAATACGCCTGATTTTGGTCATGATAAACCTTGAGGAGGTGTAAAAATGAAAGATCCCAAAACCGACCCGCACCACATGGCAAATCCCAAGAAATGTGATGTGGCCATGGACCCGGAAGATATCCCTTTGTTTTATTTTGGTGAAGACCCTGGAGCGACTGATAATGACTGGTAGGAATAAAAGAGATGCGACGAGGGAGTTTTCCCTTGTCGCATCTCTCTATCCGCGTACCCGGTACCTAAGTTACTAAGTTATTGCCAATAAATTTATTAATACCTGCACCTGAAACGTTTACTTGCCTGTATCCCGCCGCGGGGACCAAGTATTTGAGACCAGACCATTCCCTTAATGAATTCCCTTTGGCCTATGCCGCCGTCAAACAGTTCCGCCCCGCCACAGCGCCCGTGAAGTTCCCGGCAGGAGTCAATGTTACTGCCACGCTCGGAAATGCGCTCCCTGGCCGTCTTTTTCTGTCTGCCTTCATATCCTGAATCACTGCTGACTTTGGTTAAATCACCGCCTCGCCCGGCCTGTTCTTCCGGCAAGTTCAGCCCCGTCCCGCTTTCGCCCGGCTCTCGGGCAGGAGAGCTTTCCAGAAACAGTTCCTCCGCGTCAAAGGGCGGATCCTCACGGGGCGCGTCAATTGTGCCTCGTGATTCGACACGCTTTCTCTGGAGCACGATACTCCTTACGATAATTATCAACATAATAATAAGCCAAGTATATTTCACAGCAACACGCCCTTAGTATTACTTTTTATCAGGCATTAACGGGCCGCTTTCACCCTTGCCCTGGCCCATCTTTGAAAGCGAGTCGCGCATCTGGGTGTCCGCCAGGATGTTTTGCAGATTGTAATAATCCATCACGCCAAGCTTACCCTCGCGCAGGGCATCAGCCATGGCCAGGGGCACCTGAGCCTCCGCCTCAACCACCTTGGCGCGCATTTCCTGAACGGATGCTTTCATCTCCTGCTCCCTGGCCACCGCCATGGCTCTTCTTTCCTCCGCCTTGGCCTGGGCAATCTGCTTGTCCGCCTCAGCCTGGTCGGTTTGCAGCTGGGCTCCGATATTGCGCCCAACGTCCACATCCGCGATATCAATTGATAAAATCTCAAAGGCCGTTCCGGCGTCCAGCCCCTTGCTCAAGACAGTCCGGGAAATCAAGTCGGGATTTTCCAGTACGTGCTTGTGGCTTTCCGCGCTGCCCACAGTTGTGACCACGCCCTCGCCAACCCTGGCCAGGATGGTTTCTTCGCCCGCGCCACCGACCAGACGATCGATATTGGCCCGTACGGTCACTCTGGCGATAACTTTGACCTCTATGCCGTCTTTAGCCACCGCCGATACCAACGGAGTCTCAAGCACCTTGGGATTCACGCTCATCTGCACAGCCTGAAAAACTTCCCTGCCGGCCAGGTCGATAGCCGCCGCCCGCTCGAAAAGCAGCGGTATAGCCGCCCGCTCCGCGGCGATTAAAGCGTTGACCACCCTGTCCACATTGCCTCCGGCCAGGTAATGCGCTTCAAGCTGGTTTACGTCGATATTAAGGCCGGCCTTGACGGCTTTAATCAGCGGGTTGACGATCCTGGCCGGCGGCACCCTCCGTAAGCGCATGCCGATAAGGGTAATTATGCCCACCCTGACCCCGGCTGCCATGGCTGAAATCCACAGGCCAACAGGAACAAAGCTGAAAATAACCACAACACCGATTAGAATCAGAAAAATCAGTAACAGGGTTGCAATGGATCCTGCACCCACATTCATCACTCCTTCAAATTTTTATAAGTCGGATTATTCAACAACAGCTATCTCCTTCACCACAACCCGCGTGCCCTCCACCTTGATCACCTTGACCCGCACACCGGTACTGATAAAATCTCCTTCAGTCACCACATCAAGGCGGTGTCCTTCTACCTCCGCTGAGCCCGCCGGTCTGAGAGGGGTCAGGGCAATACCTTCCTTTCCGGCAAAAAGGCTCAGTTCCGGCGCGGGAGCGACATAGCCCTCTTTATTATGCTGCTTGTTTTGCAGGGTTAACTTGTACCACAAGTTATAGCGGGACATCAAACGCAGCCCCAGAATAAAAATAACGATAGTGGCTATGAGGGCCACAACAAGGGCCGCCGTTGCCTGAGTGACATCCACCGCGAGCAGCAGCACCCCCCAGCCCACCAGAATGATCCCGACGATTCCGGACACACCAAAACCGGGGAAAACGAGAGCTTCCAGCACAAATGCTATTACTCCCAGTAAAAACGCAAGATAGGCCAACCAATTGACTAGTTCTGGGGACATGGTTTCTATCACCTCCTGTACTTGGGTCATGCTTTACTTTGTTCCTCGGCATCTCCTTTCGCATTAAAGCGATCTTCCTTATTAATATCAGTCACGCTTATTCTTATAATCCGGCCTCTGGTTATAAGCCGGACAGCAGGTCTTCCTTCATTTTAACACAGTAGTTAGGCACTTGCAGTAAATTAGGAATTAATTCACCGCTTTCACCAGCGTCTGAACTGCTTCCTCCATATCGGCATCCATCGGCACAGCGGTCAGGACCAGACTGACATTTCTTCTGCCGGCGTTTAGTGACGCCCGGTGATAAAGTGTCCCACGCTTTTTCATCCGCTCCCAGTTCTGCTTTTTACAGGGATAGACAAGACAGCTGACAATTTTCTTAGCCTCGGAAAGAGTGGAATAAGCCAGTACCTGCAGCGACTCCGCCCTGTGCCGCTCGCGCAGATCTTCATCGAGCTTGCCCCACTGCTCAAAGTTAACGTATTTGTTTAATTGGTTTTTGGTTGTTGTTTGGATACTGATTTTTTATTGGACGCTACCAGCTCATATTTTCTGTAAAAGAAAAGACCCCTACAAGAGAGGTCTTTTCTTTATTATCTCACGATAGATTACTTGGTAGGTTGGCAATCCTACATCTCTTGAAAGACCACAATTTCTCGTGGCGTGGCAGCTGCCCGTTCTGCCCTCAAGTAATCTATCGTTAATATACTATACAAACATTACCACCAATATTACTATATGTCAATTCCCTTGATTTCCCATACTGTTTTACAGGCAATATATTTCTTTAAATATTCTTTAGTTATAGGATAAGCAGAACGAAAACTAAGACTTTTAACAGGTCTAATCCTGACTCCAACCAACATGATTTTATCAATTTGCTTTATGTATTGTATACTACCATCTCTTGGATGCAGCCCAACATAATTAGGATTCTCTATAATATCAGGAATTTGCTCAATATGATAATAGAATTCTTCTTCAGTAGAAAAATCCTCTTTATGTTTTTCCAGATAGCTAAACCTATCTTGCCATAATAGTATATCACCAACATCTCTTTTTAGACCTGTAAGGCTTATTATGTCATTAGTTAATACCCCAATTTTAGCAACTTGTAATCCTTTTTTAAAAGCAATAATATCTAATTTATCTGCCATACGAAATCCTCCATAGTTATCATAAAAATTTCGACACAAAGGAGGAATTTTCCTTTTTTGTATGACAGATTTCCATTTAAAACAGAAAGGAGTGCCTTAACAAATTTTCCCTTGTAAATTGAGTCATAACTACCAATAAGAAAGAGGGTCGTATTTATTGAAATATTTTAATAAAAACTTTCTTTTGTTTAAATTGCCCGGGAGAATCGTGTGAATTTTTAAATATGCCTTATGTAGGCTACTTTTGTTTTTTGGCTGAATCCTCTCAGGTCCATCTCCATGATCATGTGTTCTCTCAGCTTTGACATGAGAAAACCTCCCTAACATGTTTTTTCTCATTTTACATGATAGGGAGATATGGGCGATCAGTTTCTGTTGTTGTACTGCCGCGACAGCGGCTTTGTTCAACGTCCCGAGTATTACCGAAGTCTGGTTATTACATTCATATATTCTCAGATTTTGGTAATACTCTGTTAGCTGATGTCGGACGACCCACGAAGCAAGCTGAAAAATTACCCCAACTCAGTCCAAGTAAGTTTTCAATTTCCTATTTCATTCTTTCAATTATCTTATCGCAGACTGATTTTGGAAAAACTTTATCTATCACTGTAGTATCCTTTTTTATATCATCTTTGCTTAAAAAGTTGTATACGTTAAAAGATTCCTTATCTATAGCTCCGACTCGAACAGCGCCTTCAATAAAATTATCTTTATCAGTAACCTTAACCCATAAATAGTATTTAGGATATGCTGTTCCAGCTTGAGTAGGTCCATTCCTTAAAAATTCATAATTAACAATGCCATCATTACTTACCTTAAAATATTTCTTTAGATCCCGAACAAGAAAGCTATCAAAATCCTTATCATCTGGTACATTACCATCAATATGCGACTGTGAAATACTATCAAAAGTGTTAATCATAGAATAATACGTATATACAGTTGAGCCTAAATAAATAATCCCTATTATTATAACAACAAAGAAAACCGACTTAATTATTCTTTTAGAATTCTCTTTCATTAAAACCATCTCCATAAACTTGCTAGAAAATATTTGACATAAAGAGACAACCCCAGCGTCCGATTTCAGCTAACGTTTAAGATTGCATATGATATTGAGCTCAGACTAAAACCATGCAAAGCCTCT
>CAZIYV010000150.1:0-7679 GCA_964543575.1 uncultured Pelotomaculum sp. | reverse complement strand
GGATGTTGATCACAGTAGCCCCGGCGCCTATCACTTTTTCAAGGATCTCCACCAGAAAAGAGGGGTCGCTGCAAAAAGCGTCCTCCGCGTAAAATTCCACATCACTCACATATTTTTTGGCATGCTTTACCGCCAGAACCGCCGTTTCAATGACCTGGGCGGGGGAAAGCCTCAATCTATTTGCCATGTAAGCGGGTGACACGGCAATTCCGGTATGAATTCTTGGCTGCTCCGCCCCACGCAGCGCGGCGGCACAACAATCGATATCACGCTCCACCGCCCGGGTGAAGCCACAGACAACCGCCCCTTTAACCTCCCGGGCGATAGCCTGCAGTGCGTCCTGGTCAGCGGCTGAACAAGACGGGCAACCCGCATCAATAACATCCACGCCCAGTCTTACAAGCTGTCTTGCTATCTCCAGTTTTTCATCAAGATTCAGAGTTATCCCCAGGGATTTGGCGCCGTCTCTGAGGGTGGTGTCCATTACATATAACCTGCGCAATCTCAATATCCCCTTCCATTATTATACAATAATTATGCCAGTCCGGTTTTATAAGGCCGCTAAGGTCCGGGTCCATCAAACCACCCCCTCCTTAAAATAATAAAACCCTTCGTCCATCACTTGAGACGAAGGGTTAAACTCCGCGTTACCACTCAACTTAACAGCCATAAGGCCGTTCTCTTAAAAGGATACGGGAATACGCTCCGATATCCTCTTCCTTTTAACGGCGGAAGCTCCGTCCGGGCCTACTTTCTAATAAGATTTCGGTCGGCTACTCCTGGGAGAGTTCGGCGCCCCGCCGCGTGTACCGCCTTGCACCAACCGGCGGCTCTCTGAAACCGGCAAAAAGGAGCTTACTATTCCCTCTCATCGTCATTTTTAAAATATTATTTGAATCTTAACAGTAATAAGCTGGATTGTCAATATGATAAAGCTTATCAAGCCAGTCCGCAGGTATTAATTTTAGTGTGGTGGTTATCATATTTTTGAGGTGAAAAAAATGGACAGGTGGCCTTGTTTTGACTGCAGACACTACGACACCTTCGACAGTTATGAGGACGATGATGCGACGTGCAAATTAGGACGTGCCGTTACTCACATGACCTGCGACTTCAGGGAGCCTTTTACTATTGATTCCTGCAACGAGTAAGTTTAGAAAAACACGGCAAAATTCGTTTACATCACTCACATCCTGCCCTATAATTTGTATTAGATGGTTTTTGCCTAAGACGTTTAATGGGAGCGGGTTAAATGGATCTTTTTGCTGTAATTGCGGAAGGCAAGATTCGTGAAGCCATGGAGAACGGTGAGTTTGACAATCTTAAAAATAAAGGCAAACCCCTGAAATTAGATGACCTGGCTCATCTGCCTGAAGAACTCAGGGCAGGTTATACCATCCTTAAAAACGCCGGCGTCCTGCCTGAAGAACTTGAGCTCAAAAAAGAAATCGTTACCCTGCAAAAACTAATAGACAGCTGCCACGAGGAAGATGAGAAAAACTCTATGCAAAAACAACTAACATTTAAATTATTAAGTTTTGACATCATGATGGAAAAAAGGAGACTCAATCACGCGCTGGGTTCTTACAAGAGCAAAATATACCAAAAACTGGGCAGGTACTGATTTATTCTTTTAATAAGCAGATACGGCCAATGACTGCCATTGGCCGTATCTGTATTGCTGTATTGCAGCACCCGGGAGTGCAGTCTGATTACCTTAGAATCGCTATGGCCCGGTCAACCAGATTAATCAGGTTTTGCAGATTAACGTTAATCAATTGCTGGTGCATGATGATTTGATGCATAGCTATTTCTGCATTGCGAATCTCGCAGTTCTCCACAGCCTGGGAGAATTTATCCCACAAGTCAGCCTTCTCCGAACGCAGTTCCTTTGTCGCCGCTATAATGGCCTTGGCCTTGTAATTTACGAAATGAATTTACACAGGTGTAAACTTCCGAAGAAATTCTCCGGGAGTACTGATAACAAAATCTAATCCTTCTTTACGTTTAATAACAAAAAAGTGTTTGTCAAGACTTAACAACCAATCTACCTTTCCGGAGACAGCTGCTGCAAGTATTGGGGCATCTTTCTCATTAATCATTGTTTTGGCGAAGTCGAGATCTCTTTCTGAGAATTCGATCATCTTAAAAGGTAGTTTTTTAAACAAAGTGATAAAAAGGGCAATACTTCCGGGCAACTTTTTCTGAATGTTTCGCACTACTTCACTCACTACAACTTCAGAAATATACGGGATAATTACGCCTAACTCCGCCAAAGCCAGGATTTCATTGGAGCCGCCAGTATTTGACGCTAATCCGGCGATGATTACGCTGCTGTCGAGAAGAACCTTACTCTGCCTCATACTCGTGGCTGCCTTCTCTCAACTCTTCCAACAGCTGTTTCAGGTCGATATTATTCTTAGATATGTCTTTCTGGACGGCTTCTGCCAGCGCTTTTACAGTCAGCTTCTCTGGAGTTGCAATCATAGCCCTGCCAACCTGAAATACTTCCAGAATAGTATCTTCCTCAATACCCAGGCGCTTTCTTATATCAGCGGGTATGGTAAACTGCCCCTTTCCCCAAACACGGGCTTTCTTCATACCGGGAAAAGCTTTGCGATTAGTCGGCCTAATATCAGACATCCGAATTTCCGCCTTTCAGACTTTTAATTATATTATATAACTAAAATCAGAATCTTGGAAGATCTGGACAATAATTTGAAAAACAAAAACCGGGGCGATAAAGCCACGGTTTTAACAGTTTTATTTAGATGCTTTTTTGGGCTATGACCTAAAGGTTTTTAAAAAACCGTCACAATAAATATCCTTGTTTAGAAGGACCTGTACCGCGGCCGCGGCATTTACCAGCAATTCGTCTTCGACATCAGCAATAGCCGAGTCCAGACCGGCAGCCATGCACATCACCAGATAGGTACGGTTAAGGAGCCGCCGCTCAGCGCAGCGCTGTGACACATTGGACAGGCCCAAAGTAGTCTTGGGCGGCGGATCAGCCAGCACTTTAATCTGACGAATGGCCTCAATCACCTCCGGCGCGTGATCCTGCGCCACATTAGCAGGGAGCGCGAGCGGATCGATATAGAGGTCCTGCATCGGCAGTCCGTGCATATCGGCATTTACCACCAGTTCCATGGCCAGGGCGACGCGCGCTTCCGCATCCTTTGGCACTCCCTGTTCATTCATGGTCAGGCCGATTAATCTGGCGTTGTATTTAACTGCTAAAGGGATATATATGTCCATTTTCCACTGGTCGGCGCTGGTGGAATTTATCAGGGCCTGGCCACGGTGTACTTTTAACCCGGCCTCGATAGCATCTGGGTTAGTGGAATCCAGACAGCAGGGTAATGGACTGACCGCTTGAGCTGTCTTTACCAGCCATTCCATTACAGCCGGCTGCTCTTCTTTTTGAATAGTAGGACCGGTGTTAATGTCAAGCCAGTGAGCACCCTTTTCTGTCTGCAATTTTGCCCAGTACTCGATTGGACCAGGATCTTTATTTAGAATAGCTTCTCTGATGTCTTTAAACATACCGTTAATGTGTTCACCAATTAGTTCCATTATTTAAACTCCTTTCAATAATTCATTTTTAAGAGTTTTTTTTCATCATGGCAGAAATGTTATTATTAAACAGCTTTAAGGATTCAGGATGGCGCAGGACAAAGATAGAACCTCCTGCCTGAGCAAAACTGGTTGCTGTAAGGACTTCCCACAGAATAGCGCGGCGTGCCTGAGAACCCCATTCCTCGTTATCTTCCGTCTTGGCCTCCTTGGTTTTCCATGTTTCCTGGCCGACAAAGCAAATCATTGGTATTGCCAGCATTTTATCGCCGGTGAGAGCGCCTGTGCGGGAGCGTTCCATAATAGAATAAGCATACTCAATACCGTAACCCAGAGCGCCCACCAGCGGGTCCATAGCAATCCGGCTCAGCGGCAGGTTCATTTCGTTAATTAATATGTTTAACTGTTTAGCCAGGTTAATGTCCAGCGGGCTGGTTGCAATAATATTGTGGCCATGTACCATACAGGTGGCAGTTATGGTTTTGTAGTTGTTTATGGTTGCAGAACCCAGCAAAGCGTTTTTTCCGGCAATTTCTTCACCAGCGGCCGGCAGAATTAAAGCATCTTTTTCTTCAACGCCGCAGCCAACCACAATAAGTGGTAAGTTTACAGCTTCCGCCACAGCTTTGACCGTCGCAGCGACCTCTTCCGGCGCAGCATCCATTTGGTCCGGATGAGCGCTGTTTAACCTCAGGCAAATCATATCAGCCCCGTAATCGGCGCATTTCTTAGCCCAGGCCACGGGGTTGTCCAAAACCCCTGCAAATGGTTCTGTCAGTATTGCCGGCCAGTTATCAGGTTCCATATCCCATACTTCAAGGGCTACCACAGGCCGGTTGGGCATTTCACCTTCAAAGTGGAGGAATGGAAGCGTGCTGTCTCCTCCGACTTTTACAGCGTGAGGTTCCAGCCCAATTGTCATCTCCAAAACTTTGTTGGTCCATCTCTCTTTTACTATTGTAACAGCCATTTTTACACTCCTTTCAATAAAAACCTCAATCTTTTATAATTCCCGTCTTCTTAAGAATTTCCGCAACGGCTGACACCGCAGGGCTGTCGCAGGGCAAATCCACCAGGGGCCTGCTGTTAAGATCGTAATCAACTATATTTGAATCCATCGGTATTGTACCGATTAATTCCAGCCCCGTTTTGTCAATTTCATTTTGCAGGGTCTCAATAGAATTTTCATTAACCTTCGTAACTACAAGAAATATTTTTTTTATGTTTAAATTGAGTGATTGAACAATCTCTTTGACTCTTTTAGCGGAACGAACGCCCCTGGCGCTGGTATCGCTCGTAACAAATAATATATCCACATTCTGGGTAGTACGGCGGCTCAGGTGTTCTAAACCGGCCTCATTATCCGCCACGATCGCCGCATAATTCCTTGACAAGTTGTCTATATAACCTCTTAAAACATTATTGGCATAACAGTAACAACCAGGCCCCTCAGAAGCACCCATGGAAAGCAAATCAAAATCATCGCTTTCAGCAAGGGACTGGTGTATTTTGTACTCTACATACTGGTCCTTGGTCATTCCAGCGGGCAGCGTTAAATCTTTTTTAATTTTGGTCAGGATATCTCCTATCGTTTCTTCAACTTCTATGCCCAGCGCTTCGTTTAAATTGGCGTTGGGGTCTGCGTCAACAGCCAGTACCGGAGACACCCCGCCTTTTATCATTAGCTTGATGGTAATAGATGCGAAGGTAGTCTTCCCTGTTCCGCCCTTCCCGGCAATAGCTATATGAAGCGTCACCAACTCACTCTCCTTCAATAAATAGATTATCTTTTTTGCATGGATGGAAATAAGCCCAGATCGGTATGCGGTATAAAAAGTGCTGAAACAAATTCATCCATAAACGTATTGCCAATACTAAGTTCGAGATAAGTCATCTTTTTTGCGATCTCAACCAACATTTGCCTGGCCTTTCTTGATAAAAGAGCCATTTTGGCGCCCTTGACAGAGCTGTGTCCGACATAAGAGTATTTCTCCAGCGGTATGTCAGGGAACATGCCTATGTTAATAGCGTCCCTGATATTGATATACCGGCCGAAGCCGCCTGCTATTACCACCCTGTCAATAGCTTCAACCGGCAGTCCCACCATCTGCAGCATACAGCGGATTCCTGCATAAACTGCCGCCTTGGATCGGATTAGATTTTTTATTTCAGCCTCAGAAATCGTTATGTCTGTAAAACGCCCTGCTTTATCGGACCAAACCAGGACAAATTCCTTGCTCTCAGCGGAATCACGTATACGAGGGGAATTAACGCCTGAGATAAAACTACCGCTGCGGTCGATGATACCCGCCTTGTACAGCCAGGCTATGCAGTCTATCAAACCGGAGCCGCAAATACCTGTTGGGGGTACGTTGCCAATTGTGCAGCAGGTCACTTCTGTACCACCCGGAGAGATTCTTACTTTTTCTATAGCTCCACGCATGGCGCGCATGCCATGCCGGATCCCGCCTCCCTCAAAAGCGGGGCCTGCTGAGCAGGCGCATGAAATCAGCCATTCTTTATTGCCCAGCACCATTTCTCCATTGGTTCCGATGTCAACAAACAGGATCAGTTCCTCTGCGAATGCCATGCCAGAAACCAGCACTCCGGCTGTAACATCCCCACCCATATAACTTGCGACACCCGAAATGCATTGAACCCATGCCATAGGATAGACATTGAGACCAGCCCGGGACGCCCGGACAGCCGGAATATCATTTGCAACAGGTGTATAGGGCTCCAGACGTATATAGGTCGGGTCTAGGCCCAGGAACAGGTGGGTCATGATCGTGTTGCCAGCGCAAACCACTGTTCTGATGTCTGTCTGCTTGATCCTTTGTTCCTTGGCCAGATCTTCAATTAACTCATTAATAGTTTCAATAACAACTTTCTGGAGTTCTCTTAAACCGTCCGGATATTCGTTTGTATGGATGATCCTGGTAATGACATCGTCTCCAAAAACGGCCTGTTTATTATATGTGCCCTTGATACCCACAGTTTGGCCATTTTCCAGATCAACCAGCTTGGCAACAATGGTTGTTGTGCCTATATCTACGGCCAGACCGTAATATTTCTGTTCAACAAAACCTGGTTCAACACCGGTTATTTCAGCAGAATTGAAACATGTTGGTTCAGCCAGAGAAACAGTTACCTTCCATCCGGCCTGTCTTAAAACTTTTGGCAGGGTGCGCAGGACTTCCAGGGTGGGACGTAATATTTCGACTCCTGTCTCTTTGCGGATAGCACGCATTAATCTGCCAATATCGTCTTCCATATCGTCCAGGGAAGGCTCCGGCACTTTCAGAAATACTCTTTTAAACAAAGGGATATCGGGGCCTTCTTCGCCTCTATCAGGCTCCTCGATTAGTATGCCTACTCTTTCATTACCGGTTTGCTCAGTATTCCTGCTTTCCGTTAACACGATTCGGTGCTCAGTTAGTTTTGATTCCTCAGGAATCTCCACAGTTATATTACTTCTGGGAAAACATTGACAGGCAAGTAAATACCCCTGCTTTTTTTCCTCCTCAGTCAGCATGCCGGTTGTTAACGAATCCACATGTCCTTCTCTGATCAGCACCTTGCAATCGCTGCAGGTTCCTTTGCCACCGCAGGAAGCTTTGAGAGGGATGCCCGCCACTGCTATTGAATGATAAAGGCTTTCTTTTTTATTTACAGTGACACGCTTATTGTCAGGAATGATACTTATGGAGAAATTCGGCATAACCGGTTTATCCTTTCTAAGTCACGAGTGCACCGGACTTAATTCATGCACCCCAGCGCTGTTTTATAAAGCTCGGTATTCCTGAAGAATCTCTCGGCCCTACCAGCACTTCCCACCCTGATATTTCCTGCAGCTTACCGCTTAATACGGCCACGCCGCCAGGAATAATTATCTTGCGGTGAGATACTTTGTCGGCAATACCACATGTATTCAACATTTCCGTTATCTTTTCCGGCGTAAACTTGCCGGCGGCCCAGCCGGTAAGAACAGATACTCCATCTGTATCAACAGGCAGGACATAGCCCGGAATTCTCGATGATTCTATATCACCTGCAACGCAGAAGTAGGTAAGGGAAAAGTTCGTAGTAACGTATACCGGTGA
>CAZIYV010000149.1:0-7699 GCA_964543575.1 uncultured Pelotomaculum sp. | reverse complement strand
CCGATATAATCTGCTCCCACATCTGCCGCGAGCCCGGCGTCATTTAAGTTGGTAATTCCGCAAATCTTAACTCTGCAGCCATCCTTCATTGAGATAATTCCTTTCCACTCCGTTCTCCATAATCCTGGATCCGGTATTATCCACCTCGGTGGTAATGATACGGCTTTGGGCCACCTGCCGGGAGGCCAGGAAATCCACAATTATCTTCTCTACTCTTTCGTCCCTGGTCATAAGAAACCTTGTTTACCGCCAATATTCTCCCCTCCACAAATAATTATTAAGGTTACTACTGTACTACCGTCCTACCCCCTTTAAATAAATTTTTGTGGCCGCAGGCTGTATGCCGTAGACAAGGACATGGGAAATGGGACTTGAGACGTGAGAACGACAAAAACGCTCTACAGCTTACGACTTATTCTTGCGGCAGGAGATGAACATAAAAACACCCGCAGGGGTGTTTTTAGAACGAAAAAAACAGAACATTATCAACCTTCCCACCATCCTACAGGTAATATTATATGCCCGGCGCCTGCTCTAAATCAATGGGGTTTAAGTTAAAGTGATTTGCCAAAAATAAAGGATGTAATATATCTTAATAGTGGATCTTGTGTTAAGCTAAATTTTAGTGGAAAGGTGGGAGTTAAGTGACCGAAGAGCTTGATCAAACGATCTCAGCAGGTGTTGAAGAAATTGCGGGTGAAGCCATCCCGGAAATACAGATTAAGACACAAACCATGCTGGCACGCCGGGACAGGATGGAGATGATCCAGCAAGAAAGAGACAAAATTGATAACTTAAAGCAGCTGGCCGAATTCGACACAAAACAATCCGACCTGTTTATAAAAGGGTGCAAAAATATCCTTAAAGCTAACCTTGCCGCCGGTGCTAAAATTGACTGGGCGTCTCTATATAATGATAAGCCTTTTCCCCCCTTCATTTTTAAAAATCCTGTTCCCCGGTACAAGCAGGTAGCCGGAGAAACTGGTGTGCCGCCAAAGAATTTTTTCTCTGAGCTGTTATTTCCTTCTGTCAAGAACAGGCGGCTGCAAAAAGAAGACGATGCTAAAAAAGCTTATGCTTTAAAAATGAAGCTTTACGAAGAAGAAAAAGAAGCCAGGCGGGCTGCTTACGAAGCAAAGAGAACAGCTTATATGGCCGAGCAGTCAGCATATAACAGTAAGGTCGAACAACTGCAGCTTGATTTTGAAAAGGGACATCCCTCGGCCATCCAAAGTTTCGCCAGAATTGCCCTTGAACAAATAATCACACCTGATTCTATCAAAGTTGCCTTTGACGCAATATGCCAGCCGGAGGAAAAGCTTCTGATTATTAATGGCCTGCTGCCCGGCTATTTTGAACTGCCACGTGCCATCAGCCATCAGTATGAAAAGGAAACGGAAGAAATAGTTGCGATAGAGATGGAAGAGCAGGAGTTTGATATCTTTTACCAGTCGGTTCTCCTGCAAATCACTCTCAGCGCGCTGCATATAATTTTCAGTGTGATTCCCGCCAGGCATATCCAGTGGGTTGGCTTTAACGGCTGGGTTAAAAATGATAACACCGGGGACAGCCAGAACTCCGCATTATGCATTATAACCTGCAAAGCGGCTAGAGATATTTTTGCCGCCCCTGATCTTACGAAGAGTTCACCGGCTGACTGCTTTCTCGGGCTTAAAGGGCTTTTGACGGAATCCCTGCAAGGGACGGCCGCGGTGCGGCCAATTGCAAGTGTTCAGCCTTTACCGGCCACTGGTGAAGCAAACCAGGCGCCTGTTCATTCAAAAGCAGGGCCAAAACCGCCTGAATACCTGCCAGGTGAATTCAAACAGGTTACAACAAAAATTGTGGGCGAGATGCTGGAACAGGTAGAAAAAAACCTTCTCGAGGCCGCCAGGGACAAGGATGATATGATCCACTAGAACATTCATGAACATTTCAGGGCGAATTTTGTCTGAAAATTCTGCAATGTCATTCGTTTCAAATTACCCCATCATGTGGTACTATAAATGAAAGAGCATTACCGCGTGGAGGGGTTGCTTTATGGTAACAATGCTGCATGATCTTGCGGAATTTTACGAGAAACTGGATCAGGTGCTGCAGCCTTCAAAAAGAGTCTGTGGTACCTGTGGTGAGTGTTGCATCAAAGCATCCATGCTCAGAATTTATCCACTAGAACTGGAAAACATCAAAAGGTATGTTAACAATGAATCTTCGCTGAAAAAATTCCTGGATTTTGCCAACAACGTGGTTGTAAAAATTTGGGGTAATGTTGAGGGGCAGTGCCCTTTTCAGACAGGCCTGCTTTGCTCGATTTACCCTGTTCGACCGTATTTCTGCCGGATCTACGGTCATTATGACTACCAGGGCAAAAATCTGCTGGATGGGTGTGTCTACAGGGGACACGCCACTGTTTACACTAAAAAAGAAGAACTCCCCCTGCTGCATGAGCTGGAGGAATTGTCGGATACTTTTGCTTCTCCCAAAGAACTGGTTACGGTCAAGTAACACTCACGCGATCACGATCTGTCTCTGGCGCTTCTTACGCAGTTGGAGCCGTCTCTTTTTGCCGCGTACATGGCCTGATCAGCCGCATAGATCAGTGCCGCTGTCGAAGACCCCTTGCCCGGAATAATAGTAGCTACTCCCAGGCTGATGGTAACATGCCCGCCATGTTTTGAATTTAAATGCTCAATACTAAGCTCTTCAATTCTTTTACGTAAGTTCTCCGCTACCAGCACAGCGCCGCCTGCGTCTGTACCCGGCAGGACAACAACAAACTCTTCACCGCCATACCGCGCCACCATATCGCCCGGCCTGTTGATGGCTTTGTTCAGCGCGGCGGCCACTCTTTTGAGGCAGTCATCACCACAGAGATGCCCGTAGGTATCGTTGTAATCCTTAAAAAAATCGATGTCACACATGACCAGGGATAAAGGCAGCGACTGGCGCAGTGCGATTCTCCACTGCTGAGCCAGATGCGCGTCAAAGTGCCTGCGGTTGGCTATGCCGGTTAAGCCATCCAGGTTGGTGAGGTTCTGGAGAATTTTCTCCACCTGTTTTCGCTCTGATATGTCACGGATGGATTCAATAGCGCCAATCAGTACCCCGTCACTGTCCAGGAGCGGCGAAGCCTTGCACCATAAAAACGCGCCTTGCCCGGCGTGGAATGAGGGTGCAAAAAGCTCAGCATATAAAATAGGTCCTTCCCTCCTGATTCCTTCATAACATAACTCTGTCTGTTCTTCATGGTTAATGATCAGGTCGATCAGCATCGGGACTGGTTTGCCCCCAAAAGGCACGGCATAAGCATAGCTTCCCTGGCCCAGGATTTCTTCTTTGCCTACCCCTGTCATTTTTTCCATGGCTTTGTTCCAGGCGATAACCTTCTTATCACGCCCGATCACAAAAGTGGCGTCAGGAAGCAATTCTATAATATCCAGCAGCTGCTGGTTGGAAGCGCGAAGAATCTCTTCAGCCCGCTTGCGGTCACTGATATTATGGATAAACACAAGCACACAATTTTTCCCCTGGTATAACAAGCCCACCCCGGTAACTTCAACATCTATTAAAGAACCGTCCTTTTTCCGGCAGAGGTATTCACCGGTAATAACCCTGTTTTCCTTGACAATACTGTTGATATGCTCACGGACTCCGTCAGCCGCGTCTGACTCCAGCAGCAGGTCCAAAGTAAGTTCTCTCAGTTCCACCGGCCTGTAGCCCAGCCAGTGGGACATAAAAGGGTTGTCCATAAGAATCTGGCTGGTATCAGCATTAATAATGCATATGGCCTCGGGCGCGCTTTCAAAAATAGTCCTGAGTCTCCGCTCAGAAGCAGCGGTTCTGGCGGCTGATTCCTGGGTCCAGCGCTGATTGACATAGAAAATGATAGTTAAAAAACTGAGCGCAAAGGAAATCGCGATACCCGGGAAACGGAAGTCAGCGACTCTCAGCTTCCAGTCAGAGGCGTTGATGTCCATCCCCAAAACGGCAATCACACGGCTGGTTTCCTGATTTCTAATCGGGGCAAAACCGGTAAACCAAACTCCCCAGCGATCCGGAAAGGGACCTTCCAAAAAAGGGTTTCCCTGTGAAAAAAGGCCGAACAACTCCGGGCTGGCTTCTTCATAAACCTGTCCCGGGGGGGAATAGTCTTTGGATTCTTCCGGTTCGCCGTCGGCCAGGAAAATAACCTGCCCGTCCTGAAGCCCCATTAAATATACAAAGCGGCAGTCCGCGTTTGAAGCGTGAATAGTCATAAGCTGGAGGCGCAGGTTCTGGTAATCAGGCTTTACGATGTCCTCAGTTGAGCCGGTCAGTGCGCTAAAATACCTGGGACTTAAAGCTGAAGCAGCGGTTAATGTCCTGGAAAGCAGGCAGAGTCGTGATTTTTCCTCGCCCTGTCTTCCTAAAAAATCAGTCCCGCCCCACCCCAAAAACAGTATAACCAGCAATACGGGCAGGACCCAAATAGTTTTTATAGGCCAATTTTCCTGCAGGGTTTCAAAGCCGCCTGATATTCGCCAGTAAAACCACAGCGAAACCGCTGCCAGAAGTGCAAAAATACCTTCGAAAATCTGTACAGGTATGCCCAGCAGTCCATAAAAAATCTCCTGGTTGAAAAGGGAAGCCGGCGCAAATGGAGCGTAAGGTACTATGCAGCCAACCGTCAGGCTGTACAGTACGGCGGCAACACCACACCACAGCAGGCTGCGGCGAAGCGGCGGGGAGAGTATTCTGGCAGCTGCAGTAAAAGCAAAAAAGGCCCAGATACCCCCGGTCAAACCCAGCGCGTAACGCATGGCGGCTTCCAGCCCGGCCCATCCCGCCAAACCACCCGAAGCTCCCAATAGTAAAAGGGCAATAAGGATTACCCGCCCCGTCCTTTTTCCCTGTAAATTAAAAGTACCCGCACAGGCGAATTTGCCAAGAAAGATAATAGAGATTACCATTATACACGCCCGCACGATAATAAAAACCTGGCTTTCACCAAGGCAATTAGCAAGAACATTAAACCAATAATAAAAACACTGAGCGGCGCCGAACAATCCCAACCAGGTCCAGGGAAGGCGCTGGTCTCTCTGTTTCCTGAGTGAAAAACACAACACGGTCAGAATAAGAAAAGCCAGACCGGGAGTGTAGAATAAATAGTCCAACTGGTTTTCCCAAAAATTAAACATAAAACAACTCCGTCTGATAACAATGTTAATTGTTTATTTAATAATAAGCGGCTAATGGCCCGCTAGTTTTTTCCCGCTCAGCATACCTAAAATAGTATTCGGTATGGCGTCCAGCGGCGCCAGGTATTCCACACCGCCCCGCTCGTAAGCCACTTTCGGCATGCCGTATACGACTGAAGTGGCTTCATCCTGGGCCAGGGTCCTGGCGCCGGCCTTGCGCATCGCCAGCATGCCGTCAGCACCGTCGCTGCCCATCCCAGTCAGCATAACGCCAATGGCGTTCGCCCCCACATATTTTGCCACCGATTCAAAAAGCACCTCGACTGACGGACAATGCCCGTTAACGTTATCACCATTTTGACAGTCCACCAGGTACATACCCCCGGAACGGCGCACCGTCATATGGTAGCCGCCCGGCGCTACCAGTACCCGGCCCGGCAAAACCCTGTCCCCGCTTTTGGCTTCCAGAACCTCCATTTTGCAGACACTGTTCAGGCTATCCGCAAAATGCTTGGTAAAGCCGGCAGGCATATGCTGCACGATTACCACTCCAGGCATGGCGGATGGGAAACACTGTACGATGCGCCGGATGGCCTGGGTCCCACCGGTTGAAGCGCCGATGGCTATCACCTTGTCTGTGGACTCAGCCAAAGCATGGCTGTCTACCCTGACGGGTTTTGCAGCAGTCCTCTGGTTTGTCTTCCAGGCGCCTACATTCATAGTCGCGGCAATTTTTACCTTTTCCCGCAAATCACCCAGCATGGCGTTTAAGCCCCTGGCTATATCGGTGCTGGGCTTGGTAACAACATCTACAGCCCCCGCCTCCAGGGCTGCCAGGGTGATCGCCGCCCCTTTCTTGGTCAGGGCGCTGACCATGACCACAGGCATCGGGTATTGCGGCATCAACCGGCGCAAGAACTCCACACCGTCCATCCTGGGCATTTCCACGTCCAGCGTAAGCACATCCGGTTTTAGCTGAACAATTTTATCCCTGGCTACAAAAGGGTCGGAGGCCACCCCTACCACTTCGATCTCCCGGTCCTTGGCCAGACCCTGGGCCAGTATATCCCTGACCAGCGCAGAATCGTCAACAACCAGCACCTTTATTTTTCTCACGAATTACCACCCCCGGCGATGTTATTTATGTCCTCTGTGTGCTGTCTTCACTGCTTTACACCCTTTGATATACCGAAGGATGAATATATCTATACGAACCCGCTGACCGGTCCAACGTCTCTGAATGCCCTATAAACAAATAGCCGCCCGGCTCAGTGTACCTGTGAAACCTGTTAATAAGGGAGCACTGGGTTTCTTTATCGAAATAAATCATCACATTACGACAGAAAACAACCTGAAAATGCCCTTTGAAAGGGTATTCCGGCTGGATCAGGTTTAAGCGACGGAAAAGCACCATTTCTTTCAAATCTTTTTTAGCTGCCCAGGCGCCGTCCTTTTGGCGGTTAAAATACCTCTGCCGGTATATGAGCGGCACCTGAGACATCCTCTCTTCCGGATAAACCCCGTCCGCCCCTTTTTCCAGAGCGCTTACGGAAATATCGGTTGCCAGGATGCCGATGTCCGCGTCTATATCGTTGTTTCTAAAATATTCACTGATAACCATGGCCAGAGTATACGGCTCTTCGCCAGACGAACAACCGGCGCACCAGAGCCTGATATCAACTTTTGGTCTTTTGTGCTGCCTTGCGGTGAGCTGGGGCAAAACTACTGATGAAAAATATTCAAAGTGATCATTCTCACGAAAAAAGAAAGTATGATTGGTTGAGATTTTATCCACCAGGGTTAGCAGAGCCCTGCCGCTGGGTTCGCTCACAACGTGGTGATAATAATCTTTAAAGCTGGCAAACCCCTCCAGGTGCAGTACTTTTTGCAGACGCCCGATGATCAGCGCGCGCTTTTGTTCACCCAGGTTTATGCCGAACTTGTTGTAAACCAATCTGCTGATCAGGTTGAACTCTTCGTCGGTTAACCGCAAACTGTTCATTTCTCTTCTCCTTGCAAGGATGAAGCAGATAGCCAAAGCTACCTGCATTCATCTCCGCATTATTTATGGTCGTGGGACGTGAGAAATTTGGTAATGAGTCGTGAGACGTGGGATTCAGGTATTCCTCTCAAGTTTCTATTGCCCTGAAGGCCATCTTTCATTCTCACGTCTCATTTCTCACGTCTCAAGTCCCATTTCCCACGTCCTTATTGCTAAAACTTGCCGTAATCCAGGTCGTCCAGGGAGATGACATCCTCCGGGCTCATCCTGCCGCCGGCTGACGCTGCGGCTGTCTCCAGCCTGGTTTTTTGCGCCGCGCTCCGGCCCTGTTTATGCGCCAGGTAAGGCTTGCCCGCGCTCACGGGACCTGCGCCATAGGAACCGCTTCCCGCCTGCCTCTTGAGTTTAAACTTGCCCAGCATCTGTCTGACCATTTCGGACTGGCTCGACATCTCTTCGCTGGCCGCGGCAAGTTCTTCCGAGCTGGCGGAGTTCTGCTGGGTGACCTGGTCCACCTGGC
>CAZIYV010000148.1:0-7757 GCA_964543575.1 uncultured Pelotomaculum sp. | reverse complement strand
GGACGGCCAGTTTGCGGACGACTTTGAAAAGTTCCTCGGAGAAATAGTGCCGAGGAATATTATTTTGGACCCCTCAGCTGCAAGTTTTAAGGTGGAGCTTCGAAACAGAGGGTACCAGGTCCGGGACGCTGACAACGATGTGGTTAACGGCATTCGTCTGGTTTCAAGCTTCATCCAGAGCGGGCGATTTTTTGTAGACAAAAGTTGCAAAGAAACCCTGGGAGAGATTGTCTCTTACATCTGGGATGTTAAGGCCCAGGCAAAGGGCGAGGATAAACCACTTAAACAAAACGATCACTGCATGGACCGTGACCGTTATTTTATTTATACGAGATTTAAGACACCGGTATTAATCGTATCGCCGGCCCCAGTTGCCGGGACAAGCAAGTGGAGGTTATAACATGGCAGAGGACCAAAAAGTTACCCCGTTTGTTGAAATAGGCAGCACCGGCCTGCAGCGTTACGGGGGCTGGGTTTCGGAGGAATGGCTTAGAGACCTTCAGGGCGCCAGGGGGATCAAGGTTTACAAAGAAATGCGCGATAACGACCCGGTTGTGGGGGCGATCATGTTTGCGCTTAAGATGCTTTTCAGGCAGGCCAGTTGGTATATTGAGGCAGGCGGTACAACATCGCAGGACGAAGAGGCTAAGGCATTCCTGGAGTCATGTCTGGACGATATGTCAATGAGTTGGCACGACACTATCACTGAGATCCTCTCCATGCTGGTGTTTGGGTGGAGTTATCACGAGACGGTTTACAAACTCCGCCAGGGGGACGGCCGGGATCCAAGCAGGCGCAGCAAGTACAACGACGGGCGGATCGGCTGGCGCAAGATGCCGATTAGGGCACAGGAGACCTTTTATGAATGGATGTTCGATGAGAAGGACGGTGGCGTTAATGGGCTCAGGCAGATGCCGCCACCGGATTACTGGATCAGAGAGATCCCAATAGGTAAGTCGCTGCTTTTTAGAACGGAGTCGAACAAAAACAACCCTGAGGGCCGGAGCATCCTTCGCAACGCGTACCGGTCTTATTACTACCGCAAGCATATTGAGCAAATAGAGGCAATCGGCATTGAGCGGGACCTAGCGGGCCTTCCTGTGGCAGAGGTACCCCCGGCGCTTTTAAGTATCTTCGTAAGCGAGGATGAAAAGAAGGTTCTGGCCGATATAAAGAAGATGGTCACGGAGATCCGGCGCGACAAATCGGAGGGAGTCGTATTCCCTTCAGAGTTTAATCCGGACGGAACCAAGACCGGCTATAAGCTGAGCCTCTTATCAACGGGCGGGCGCCGAAACTTTGATACTACTGCAATCATTAACAGACATGACCAACGTATTGCCATGACGGTATTGGCTGACTTTATTCTCCTGGGGCATGAGAAAGTGGGCTCGTTTGCGCTAAACAGTTCAAAAACGGTTCTGTTTTCCACGGCGATCGGCGCATTCCTGGACGGCATCTGTGAGATATTTAACACTCACGGCATACCGCGGTTGTTTGCGCTCAACTCATTCCAGGGGCTAACGGACCTGCCCAAACTGAAACACGGTGATGTGGAGGCGCCTGACCTCGTGGAACTGGGTAATTACATTACGTCTCTTTCCGGAGCCGGTGCTCAGCTGTTCCCCGACGATGACCTGGAGAATTACCTGCGCGGCGCGGCAAGCCTCCCCGAAAAGCCGAGGTTGGACGCCGGCCAGGCGCCGAAGGTGGCGCCTACCAAGACAACGGAAGTGGAAGAGGAAGAAGCCGCAGCCAAGGGATTCGTTAAGTTTATAGCGAAGGTGAGGAAACACCTTGAAGAATCTGGCGAAATACCTGAGCTATGAGGAGCGCCTTCAGGCAATTAATAATATCGATTATATCCTGGAGTTTATCGGTATTCCCGTTGCCAAGAGAGCCAAAAAGGAACCTGACTGGGAAACCCAGAAGCGCCTCCTGGAGGCCAAGGTAAATCATATTATCTCCCGGTCATGGGAGGAAAAAGTCAAAGAGTCTACCGCAAAGGCTATTGAGATACTGGAGATTGGCGGCGTGACTGCAGCCGCGGCTAAAGTTATCTCTGGCGCACTGGAACCGATTTTGGGGCTCGGCCTTACTGCTCGGGTTGTAACGGACACAAAACTAATCGATCACGTCCTATACGCCTACGACATGGCCGGCAGGAGAACTGCAAAGCTGTTAAAGCTGCCATATGCCCTCACTTTTGTTGACGAGAAGGCTAAGGCCTGGCTGACCAAAGACCTGATATATTGGATTGGCCAGTATTACAACGAGCATATCAAGGAAGCGGTCACTAAAACAGTTATCCAGTACGCCATCGAGGAAGGACAGAACGCCTGGACCACAGGGCAGCGGATCAAGGACATACTGACGGGGACATATGAGATACCACCTGACTACCTTCCCAGATCATACATCCGGGCAGAAGCATACTGGGAGGGCCTGGCCTCAAACGCGATAACCAGGGCCACCGTTTTCGGCAGCGTAGAACAGTGGGTGCAGGCCGAGGTTACAGAGTACGAGATCCTGACAGCTGAAGACGAGCGGGTATGTTCCATATGCGGCCACATGCACGGAAAGAAATTTACCATTGAGCAGGCCGTTGGGCTCAGGGATAAGACTCTGAATGCCAAAAGCCCGGAGGACATAAAAGAGATAAACCCCTGGCCGAAGCTGAGCGAGATCAAGGACTGGGACAGCGATAAGCTTGCGGCCGGCGGCATGCAGCTCCCGCCCTTTCATTTTCACTGTCGATGTGACGTGGTGGCGACAGAATTTAAGGAGTACACATCTAAGAATCTGGTCACCATTTTAAAGTACCCTGGCCAGCCAAGAGATGAGAAGGGGCGATTCTCGTCTGGTCACAGTATTTATGTTAAAAAAGCAATCCCCTTATCTAATTCCTATGGCAGTATAAAGCAAGGAACACGAATTGAGGGTGTTAAAACCATAGCTTCTGGCAAAGATATTAGAGAAGTGGGCAGGTTAGTTAATACGTATCCCTTGCAAAATGGCGGTAAAACGAATAAAACGGACTGGCATAAAAAGAGAGGAACTGCTATAATATTACATAAGGATACCGGTGCCGAACATATTCGCGAAGTCCACTGGTATGAATGCAAAAATATAGGCAAAGTTGAATTTAAGGTTAAGATACCTAAAATGGGTGATGCAGAATGAAGATGAAGGGGAAGTTTATTGGCGAGAGTAACCCGCTTGGTTGCATATTTGATAAAGAGTATTTAATCATTAGTGAAGACAAAGAGCTCGAATGCTACAATGTGATTGATGAAACTGAGGAGGACTACCTTTATCCAAAAGATTTATTCGAAATAACGGAGGTTATTGAGGAGTAGTAGGAATAAATCAATAAAATAGCATTGGAATACCCGCTCAAATAACAGAGCGGATTTTTTATTGCCAAAAACAAGGGAGGTATATTTATGAACCCGGAGTTAGAAAACATGACCAAATTGGAAGAGGCGGTCATGTGGGCGAACGCTTCAATAGCCAGGAGGGAATAAGTATATGAGCCAATGCGATTGCGGCGACAAAAATCAGGCGGCTGAGGTAGAGGTCTTTATCCCGATCTCCAAGATGGACGACGAACAGCAGATCGTTTTCGGGTGGGGCTCGGTTACAAAAGTCAACCAGACGCCTTACGTTGACAGCCAGGACGATATAATCGAGGACACAGAGCTGGAAAAGGGCGTATATGACTTTATGCAGGCGCCGATGCATGACGAAATGCACGAGCGGCTTGTGCCGACCAGCAAGATTGTTGAGAGCTTCGTGGTGACAGATGAGAAGCTCCAGAAGATGTTCCCGGGTGAAACAGTTCCCCAGGGTAAGCGAGGTTGGTGGATTGGGGTCAAAATATTCGACCCGGGTGTGTACGCCAAGCATAAAGACGGTACCTACACGGGCTTTAGCATAACAGGCACCGCGCAGAGGAAGGAGGTGTAAAGACGAATGCCCAGATTACTCAAAAACCTGAAGATAAAAACTATCGGCTCAGTTGACAGGCCTGCCAGTGGCGAGGCGAGGGTGGCTCTAATGAAACGGGCCGAAGACGAAGAACCAGCAAAAGGAGGTGGCGACACGGATGGATTAAAGGAGAAGATTGAAAAGCTTACCGGTTTTGTTAAGGGGCTGTTTGGTAACGCGAAAGACTACAACCAAGCGCAGCAGGCGCAGGCGGTAGAAGAAAAACTCTGGGAAAAGACGCGATTTTTGCGTGAGTCTATCGAGAGCATCATGGCAGACGCGACAGCTACCGACAAGCAGTCCGCGATCGCCACCACCCTGCAGCAGTTCTACGCCGATCTGGTCAGTGACCTGGCCGGGGTGCATAAGGCTGGCCGGAAGATCAGCGCCCAGCGCATGGTCCAACTTAAAGAGCAGCGGGACAAGCTCAAGGAGACAATGGACAACTTGACCGCGCTTATAGACAGCGCGGATGTAACACCGGAACCCGCCGGGAAAGCCGACGTAAATAAACACGAGGAGGGAAAAGAATTGCCGAACATTAAGTACGATGACCTGCCGGAAGAAGTGAGAAAAGCGGTTGAGGCCGTGGCTCCTCTGCAAAAGAAGCTGGAGGAGACCCAGACCGAAAACGCCGCGCTGAAGAAAAGCCTCGGGGAGACCCAGTCCACGCTAGCAAAAGCCCAGGAGGACCTGGCCAAGGCCAGCGACGAGACGCTCACCAAGGAGTACATCGAGAAGGCCAAGGCGTTCACGTACCTGGGAGTGAAGGCGGAGGAACTCGGCCCGGTTATGAAGAGGATTGCTGAAAACAAAGCAACCCTGGAAGACCTGACCAAGATGGAAGGGGTCTTAAAGGCGGCAAACGAGGCCATTGAAAAGGGCGGCTTGTTTAAGGAAATAGGCGGCGGCGGAACTGACAGCGGCGACGCCTGGACAATGATTGAGAAGGCTGCAGAAGAGATCAGGAAGTCAAACCCCAGCCTAACCAGAGAACAGGCTATCGACGAGGTAAGCAAAATCAAGCCTGAACTGGTGCGGAAGTACCGCACCGAGCAGGCGGAAGGAGGCAAATAATCCATGGCGACTGAAAACATTGTACAAGTCCTGCCGTTTAAGGCTGGCGCAGATCTATCAACCAAACAGTATTACTTTGTTAAACAGGACGCGTCAGGTAGCATTGTGCTCTGCGGCGCCGGTGAAGCGGCGATAGGTTCGCTGAAAGACGACCCGACCATTGGCGAGACCGGTACTGTTGTGGTTCTCGGCGTCGGCAAGGTAAAAGCCGGCGCCGCTTTTGGTATTGGAGCAAACCTAACCTCGGATGCCGCCGGCAGGGCTGTTACAGCCGGAGCAAGCGATGCTGTAAACGGCATCTCCCTGGCTGCGGCCGGCGCTGCAAATGAGATCGTGAGTGTGCTAATGGTCTGCCGTATCAGCGCAGGCTCTCGCCAGAGCTCGGTTGTCACTATTCCGATAAAGTTGCCCAAGGTGGCAAACGGCGACATTGTAACAGGGATTGTGCCTGGTTTCCCCGGTCGGATCCAGAAAGTGTTCTTTGTCGTTACTGACCCGGTAACTACCGCGGACAAACTGGCGACGCTCAACCTTGAGATCGGGACCACAAACCTGACAGGCGGGGTAATTTCCCTAACTAGCGCCAACTGCACGCCTCTGGGCGCCAAGGTTGAAGGCACCGCGATTACTGGGAACAATGTCTTCACTGCAACTGACAGCATTAGTGTAGAAGCCAGCGCTGTGACTGCGTTTGCAGAAGGCGAAGGCTTCCTGATGATTGTCCTCGGTTAAAAAATAAGAAAGATGAGGTGAACAACCAATGCCAACCGTAAAAGAAGGACACGTTGACCAGCTACTCAGCAATATGTCAGTAGCTTTTATCCAAAGCGCTAACCTGTTTATCGTGGCCAAGGTTTTCCCCTTGGTGCCGGTTGAAAATGCCAGCGATTTTTACCTTGAATTCCCCCGCGGCTATTTCTTCCGCGACCAGGTAGGAAAGCGCCCTATCGGGGGGTATTCCCCGGTTGCGGATTTCAAAGTAGAAAAAAAGCCTTACCTCTGCGAAGAAGAAGGCCTGACTTCATTCCTGGATGACCGTGAGCGCAATAACGCGACACCGCCGTACGACCCTGAGCGCGCCAAGACCGTATTTCTTACTCAACAGCACTTGATTCACCGTGACCGGACCTGGGCGGATAAATACTTTAAGACCGGTGCGTGGACCAATGAGAAAACAGGTGTGGCAGCTGCCCCTGGCGCCAACCAGTTTATCCAGTTCGATCAGGCTGCCAGCGATCCGATCAACGTTATTAAGACCTATGTTACAGAAATTGCAGAATTGACAGGGTTTAAACCGAACAAGATGACTGTTGGCGCTAAGGCGGATCTGATCATAAGCGAACATGCGGATGTTGTTGATCGTGTCAAGTATGTGGGTAAATCCGTTACCCCGGAAAGCCTGGCCGGCCTATTTGGTGTGGAAGACTACCTTGTTCCTATGGGTGTCCACAACAAGGCTGCAGAGGGTGCAACGGACAGCTTCGAGTTCATTGTCGGCAAGAAGGATATCCTGATTTGCTACGCGGCTCCTAACCCCGGCATTGAAGTGCCATCTGCCGGCTATACCTTCTCCTGGAGGGGCCTCCTAGGCGCCGCAGGTTACGAAAGCGCCATCTGGAGAGGCCGCGACGAGCGCGCGCACTCAGACTGGTTTGAGTGCCGCATGGCATACGACCAGAGGCAAATAGCGCCTGACCTGGCTATCTTTCTGAAGGATGCCGTGGGCTAATATGGGTAAAGTGACATATATCGCGTTAAAGCAGATGAAAGACGGGGACAAGACTATCCAGCCAGGTGACCCCGTACCGCAGGCAGCCGGCTGGAAATCACTCCGCGCGCTTCTCTCCGCCAGATGGTTGGTAGCCGTAACTGAGGTTGAAGCTGTTGAATTGGTGCCGGAAGATGCTCCGTTGGAAAAAACCGAGTCTATAGAATCTACGGACTATGGCATTCCGGGAGATTCCCTGAACCAGTTGCTGGATACCTCGCCAGGTGGTCAAGCTGATGAATCCCAGCCCCAAAGCCAGGGTGTAGTAGAAGACAGTAAAGCTGACAGTACCCGGCAGGGCACAGAAGAGGCGAGTAATACAAAGGACAACGATGCACTGGATGAAAAACCAGAAAGGCATCTAAAGGCAAAAAAAGAAGGAAAATAATAATCGTTTGTTACGGGGGGCGGCTAAGAAATCTTACCGCCCCATCGTTACACAAAGGAGGGCTAACCGATGCCCTATACAACGGCAGCCAATGTAAAACTTATCGCTTGCTGCGTGGCTGATGACCTCAAAAAGACCGAGGAGCAGTTTGACGCCCTGCTTGCAAAGCTCATAACCTGGGCGACAGCCGAAATGAATGCCTACATGAAGCGAGGCTACACAGATGCCCGGCTTGCTGATGACGCAGACCTGGCGGCCACATTGGAGAGCATATGCACCCAGGCGGTTGACAACTGGCTGCAGTCCACGGTCCAAAGGATGAACAGCCCGATTATCACTATAAATGACTTTGTGGTCAAATCACCGCCCAGGGTCGTACTCACAAAAGACATGAAAGAGACACTGGATCGTTACAGTGCGAAGGGGCTTGCAGTGCCGGCATACACGGCCGGCACTGTTAGATTTAGCGACGAAGTTTCGGCTTTGTTTGAGAATGATAATAGTGAGGTGACATAAGGATGAGCACCGCGAATC
>CAZIYV010000147.1:0-7824 GCA_964543575.1 uncultured Pelotomaculum sp. | reverse complement strand
GACGAGTCATGTGTTTCTTTTCCATCCATCCACTGTTTAGTTTTCAAAGACCGGTTGTTTCGGGCCAGCGCCTTTCTTAGCGCCTCGGGTTCTTATGTTACCATAAAGACATACTGTTGTCAAGCCAGTATATTCCTTAAAATTTGTTTCCCGGTAACATCGTCCGCTCAGGCCGGAATCTTATCTTAACACTTTGGGGTCCAGCTTGTCAACAAGCTTTCACTGGTAATTAAAGGCACGTTTTTCGGTTCCAAGATTTCAATTCTCTTTTCCGGCAGGCTGTCCGCCGCAACCGGAACATTATCTTAACATTTCGGGTTCTGCTTGTCAACAAAGCATTTACAGGTGATATAAGGATGACAGTTAAGCCAGGCGGGCTAACCAAACCTGGCTGCATGTGACATTTTGTTAAGTTAAAACTGATTCCATAAAACCTAGTCGCGCGGTTTCATTAAAGGGAACAGGATTACATCGCGAATAGAGTATGAATTGGTGAGCAGCATCACCAGCCGGTCGATCCCGATCCCGAGCCCGCCGGCGGGCGGCATACCGTACTCGAGGGCATTTATGTAATCTTCATCCATCATATGGGCTTCTTCATCACCGGCACGCCTTTTTTCAGCCTGATTAACAAAGCGCGCTTTCTGGTCAATGGGGTCGTTTAGTTCTGAAAACGCATTGGCCATTTCCCGCCCGTAAATAAAAAGCTCAAAGCGGTCAGTAAGGTCGGGGTCTTCGGCCTTCCTTTTGGCCAGTGGCGAGATCTCCACAGGGTAGTCCGTAATAAACGTCGGTTGGATTAATTTTGGCTCAACCACTTCTTCGAAAATTTTGTTTAATATTGAGCCCCTTGAATCAGAGGCCTCCAATTCTATGCCTAATTTCGCCTGTTTCACAGCAAGCTGCGCTTCCCCGGCTGTTTTAATGAGGCTGAAATCAATGCCTGAGTGCTGCTTTACCGCTTCGAGCATGGGGAGCCTGTCCCACTTCGGGGCAAGATTAATTTCGGTGCCCTGATAATCAATCATAGTAGTGCCAAGCACCTCGGCAGCAACAGATGAAATAAGTTCCTCAGTAATGTCCATCATATCGTTATAGTCGGCGTAAGCCTCATACAGCTCAAGCATCGTGAACTCAGGGTTGTGCTTGGTTGAAATGCCTTCATTACGGAAGTTCCGGTTGATCTCGTATACCTTCTCAAAACCGCCCACCAAAAGCCTCTTCAAATAAAGCTCCGGGGCTATTCTCATAAACAGGTTTATATCAAGGGCGTTGTGGTGGGTAATAAAAGGTTTGGCTGTGGCGCCCCCGGCGATTACTTGCATCATCGGAGTTTCAACTTCTAAAAAACCCCTGCCGTCTAAAAAATTCCGGAAGGATCGCACAATTTTGCTCCTGATCTCGAATACTTCCATAACCGCGGGGTTAACGATCAAGTCGACATATCTCTGACGGTAGCGAAGTTCCACATCCTTTAGCCCATGCCATTTTTCAGGCAGCGGCCGCAATGATTTAGAGAGCAAATCAAGCTTTGTCACAGCAACAGTTATTTCACCCATGCGGGTTTTAAAAACGTTGCCATGGGCGCCTATAATATCTCCAATGTCAAGCTTGCCGAAAAGATCATACGTTTTTTCGCCAATGTCATTTAAGCGTATGTAAATCTGGACCTGGCCGGTCACGTCCTGAATGTGGGCAAAGGAGGCCTTGCCCATGCCCCGCTTTGACATAATCCTGCCGGCAATAGTCACAGGCTTGTTTTCCAACGCCGGGTAGTTATCCACGATAAAACGCGCCGAGTGGGTGCGCTCAAAGCGACCGCCGTATGGTTCAAGCCCTTTACTGCGCATTTCGGCCAGTTTTTCCCGGCGAACCCGCATCATTTCATTAAGGTCCTCTGCCGGGTTACTATGCAGGCCGCCCCCTGCGCTAAATTCATCTTCTTTATTCTTATGTCCCAATATTACACCCTCCAGAAAATCACTTGCCGCAAATATCTATTATTTGATATTTTAACTGCCCCGCCGGAACATTCACTTCAACCACGCTTCCCTTGGACTGGCCCAGGATGGCCTTGCCAACCGGTGATACATTGGAAATCTTATTTCCCTCCGGATCGGCTTCGACTGATCCGACAATAGTATATTTAACCTCATCGCCGCATTCCAGATCTTTCAGCAGAACAGTAGATCCTATAGAGACCAGTTTTGTGTCCAGGTTTTCGTCGTCAATGATTTTGGCGTTGCGCAGCATTTTCTCCAGAGTTAAAATACGCCCTTCAATAAAGGCCTGTTCATTTTTAGCGTCCTCATATTCCGAGTTCTCGCTGATATCACCAAACTCAATAGCCTGCTTGATCCGCTCGGCGACCTCTCTCCTTTTAACAGACTTTAGCTGCCCGAGCTCGCCTTCAAGCTTCTTCAGGCCATTTACAGTCAACATTACTTCCTTTTCTTTCATCAACATAGTCTCCTTACCTCTGGAATACATTACAAAACAATATATGTCTAACCCCTTTTATTATGCGATATTAGAACAAAAAGGCCCTTACTACACTTAAAGCACTGCAAAAAACTCCCTTTGCAGTGCTTGTATAGTGCAACGATAAAACTACCGGTACACCAATTTGTTCGCCGATAATTTACCGGCCTGGCTTGTAAAAATAATGTGACTTAATCTTGCAAAGCCAGACGCCTTTCTTTTCCTAAACATTATAAGAAGATGGCCCCACTTTGTCAAGGCCATCTTATCAGCAGGAATTTATTGGCATTTGGTTCCTGTGCCTATTTTGCCATCGCCGGAATAAGTCGGCCACCTGCGGCCCGTAGCTTGATTTCCTTAATTTCTTCACTTGTTACAGCTTTGCCGAAGCTGCGAAATCCTCCTATTTTAAAGCCGTGCTTTTTAGCGAGAACGGCAATTTCTTCAACCTGCCTGATGGTCAGTTCCCGTCCCAGGGTGTAGCTTTCGTAACGCTTTTCCAGAGACAAGATCATGGTTTCCGCCATGCAGGCGTAAGCGGTACCCGGCGGAAAACCAAAATTCAAATTAAACTTTACATCTCCGGGAACTTCCACCACACCTCCCTCAATGACAAGCACATCATGGCGCACCTCAGCCACCCGTTTTGATACGTCCCTGGGCCGGGCCACGTCACAAACCACGGCGCCGGCTTTAAGATCTTCAGGCTCGATCACAGTATCAACGGCGCTGGTCACAGTAATGATAATATCTCCGGAATTAAGCGCCTTTTTGGTATCGCAAGTCACCTTTACGGCAAGCCCGGTATCATAAAGAATTTTTGAAGCCAGATCCTCCAGCTTGCGCTCATCCCGCGCCACCAGGGTCATGTTGCGTACTTCCGTGGCCAGCATCATGGCGCATACCCGCCCAATTGAACCCGAAGCCCCCAGGATCACAACTGACGCCTTTTTCAGGTCGTGACCCATCATCACTGCCGCCGCCTTGGTCGCTTCAACGGCCGTCGCAACAGTATAGCTGTTACCGGTGGTCACAGGAATATTTAAATTGGCGGCTACGGTTATCCCGGCGTCGCCGACCACCTTGGTGAAGGCACCCAGGCCGAGTATTTTGGCGCCCAGTTTTTCAGCCACACGGCCCCCCTGGATGATCTTTTTGATAACATACTCCTGTGGCAGGCTCATGATCAACCTGGTTGTCAGGGGGCAGGCCACAAACCATCCCTCTGTCTCTTCCCGGGCAGAGCGAATCCCCGTAATATGAGCAACTTTCATAGAGGGAAGCAAAGCAAATGCCCGCTCAATTACCTGATCGGGTACATACCTTGCAAATTTAAATTTCCTGGCGACATCTCCCGCGTTAGTCGGGTGAATCATGAAGGCAAAGTTCTGCAAAAATTATCCCCCTATCCTTTAATAGCCCGCACCAGCTGTACTATCTTATCTATCTCAACATATTTATCTTCCTGGATAGGCGACTCACCTATTTCAAACCCGACTACTTCCTTATCCAGTACACTCTCAAAAATTCTTATTCGTTGGGTTGAACCTATTACTAACACCTGGTCAAAAGAATGGGCTTTAGCGATTAATTCCATGACAGAATCAAAAAGGTGTACTCCGCTCTTTTCCTTGATAAAACCCCAGCGCTCCTCTTCGGACATCAGGAAAACAAAGTCCACGCCTTCCCGCTCCAGCGCTTCTTCAACCTCTTTTTTATTGAGAATGGGGAACCCCACCACCGCCAGCTTGCGGCCCTTTCTAATCTCCCCGAGGTTTTCCAGGCGACAGACCAGGGTCCGGTCTACACCTAACCTTGCGGCAACTTCGGTCTGGGACAAACCTTTAGCCCTGAGGTTAAAGATTTCGCTTATGGTCTGGTCAATTTTACGCCGGCTGATGATCTTATCTCCCAAGCGAATCAGTTCCATCGCATCCCTCTCTAAGAAAAGGGATACACCTCCCCTGTCTGTTCCCTGAATTATAATACCCAGGAATTAACTTTTTATGTGCACAAAATTGTGTACAGACAGATTTTATCAAAAAAATATGGCCCATTTCAAGTGGCCACAGGTAATTTAACCATTAAATTTCTTCCTTTTCGCTGCAGACCGCATTTTTAAACAGGATCACTCGGCCTTCCATTCCTGAGCAGTGACTGGGCCTTGCTGGTCAGCCCAGCGTAGTCCACAGGTCTTGGTATAAAATGCAGATTTTCTATGTCATTAAATTTTTCTTGTGGTTTGCCGATAACCAGGACCTGAGAAAAAGGCCAAACCCTCCGGATACAGTCAATATAACTTGCCGTAACACCGCACTGTTCTATAATAACTACCGCAGGTTTTTGGTTATCAGCTTTTTGCAGGGCATCGGTCAAATTGGCGTATGTCACGGTTTTAAGACCGGCAGCCCGCAGGCCCCGCGTGGCAGGATAACTGACCAACTCATCCGCAACGGCGATAATTACGTCAATCTTGGCATCCATTTGGTCAATCCCCGTACAGACCGGCAGTGTTATTGTAAATACAGCGCCTCCTTCCGGCGCGTTGCAGGCGGTTATATCTCCGCCATGGTTGTGGACAATGGCCTGAACCACGGGAAGACCCAGACCGGTACCGCGCTCCTTGGTCGTAAAAAAAGGGCGGAACAGCTTCTCCATAACCTCGCTTGACAGGCCGGGACCGTTATCCCTGACGGAAAGGGTGACGCCCTGTGGTGTCTCGCTTAAAGTCAAAACCACGAGGCCGTTCCGCCCGGCCGCTTCAACAGCGTTGCGGACAAGATTTAAAACCACCTGGGTGAGTTGCCCCGGATCGGCTGCGACAGGGGCTACTTCCCTGATGTCAATTTCAACTGCCACCCCAATGGCTTCCGCTTCCCCTATGATCAAAGGCGCTAATTCACGCATGAAGGATGCCGGGTCAAGCGGCTCGGCGGTCATTTCCGCCGGTCTGCCGAGCAGGAGGAACTCGTTTAAAAGGCGGGTGATCCTGTCCAACTCCCTCAGAATCAAATCCGAATAGCCTTTGGTTTTTTCAGGTTCCTTTTTTCGGCCGATTAACTGCAGCAGCCCCTTGGCGGCGCTCAGCGGGTTGCGCATTTCATGGGCCAGAGCGCCAACCATTGTTGCCGTAGTCGCAAAGCGTTCCGCCTGGCGGGCGGCTTCCTGCCAGCGCATGTAATCCGTCCGGTCGTCAGCCAGAATAAGCCAGCCAACTGTTGTTTCGCCATCCCGCACCGGTGACATCTGCCAGTCAACCCAACGCACTCCTGAACCATGTCCGATGGGGTCCATCCGGCCAACAATGCTTTTTTCCACTTTCTCCTTAAAAAACGGAATCCACGGCCCCGGCAAACCGGCCAGGGGCTGACCTATGATATCCAAAAAAGGGCGCCCAAGGAGCTGTTCGGCGGCCTTGTTAACATCGCTGATACTGCCGCGTTGATCAACCAGCAGTATGGCGCTGGTCACAGCTCCCAGCACCTGGGTCAACCTGTTTTGCAACAGCTTAAAAAGATGGTTTATTTCAAATGCTATAACACATTCCTGGGCCAGTAACGGCAAAAGTGCTGCTGCCTGTTCGGATTCCGCCGGCGTCAGGACACCCAGCCTGCCCTTAATATTATTAGCGTCTATACTTACTGTTTCAGCACGGCCTTGATGATTTTCGAGGAAAAGGCTTACCGCCTCCTCATCACCCTTAACCAGCAGGTTCTGTCTTTCCCCATCATAGTATTCCAGCCAGCTGCCCTGGGCGTCTAACAGGATTACCAGGGCGCTGAGAATCAGGTCCAGGGATTGCCCCAGGCCATTGCCTTCCCCGCCAAAAACAGAAAGGACAATCTGGTTCATCTGGCGCAGGACTAAAAGTTCAACCGCCCGCTGCCCTCCTGTGAAACTTTCGCCCAAAGCGCCCTGAAAGCTGGACAGAAGCTTGCCGGCGATGCCCGTCCGTTCCATTAGCGCCAGGCGCCCCGCCTCTTCAACGCATGTGCATGCACGGGCAATTAAACAGAGGTTGCCCTTTAGCTTTATGGCTGCGGCTCTGGCGCCGCTGTCTGTTATATACGCCTCCGGACCGCTTGATGATTTATTTAAAGGCACAGCCATGTCTGAAGCGGTAAGCCGGGCATAAGCCTTCCCGCAGCACGGGCAGAAATCGGGCGAATGGTAATAGTTATCGATACCCGGGAATACCATGACGAGGCTTAGCTTCAAACCTGCCGCAGTACTCTCCAAAAAGGTGCTCCAGCGGTCAGACTCCAGCATGTGCTTGATACTTGCGATGCTTTCCATGATGACTCTCCTCTAAATATATGCAAGTTAAGAATCCTGGTTGTCTTCAAGCGACACCCCTTCTTCGCCAATCCGAAGCTCCCGCATTACATTGGCATGGCCGCTGCCTCTCATCTTCACTACTCGCAGGTAGCGCTTCATATAAGGTCCCTGCTCCTGGTAGCGGAGCAGCAGCAGGTTATCAGCGACAAAACTGATGCCGTACTTGGTTAACTCGTAAACCTGGGCTGAATCGTGCATCTCGTGGGTGAGCAGGACGCTGACCCCGGAAGCTTTGAAAAAGTCGGTCAAAGCCCAGATATAATCGGTATACTTTATTTTGTCAGCCATCCCTATTTCAAAAGAAGAGATGGAATCGATAACCAGCCTTCTCGCGCCGGTATCCTGCACCAGTTTTTGGATTTTAAAGACATGTTCATCGACATCAAGCTCGATGGGAGAGACATGCATCAGGTGGATCAACCCTGCATCAAGGTGGGGCCTCAGGTCAAGCCCGAGGTTTGACGCCCTTTTGATAATCTCCCTTGGGTTTTCTTCAACGTAAACATACAGTGCTGGTTCACCCGAGCCAAGCCCGGCACAGGCGAAGTACAGGGCCAGCAGTGTCTTGCCCGTACCCGCCGAACCGCTTAAGAGAGTCGTGGCGCCCCGGGGGATGCCTCCCCCCATCATTTCGTCCAGACCCTTGATACCGGTGGAAATCCTGCCTTCACTCTGATCATAAACCTGCTCGCTTACCGCCGGATTCAGGCGGGGGAAGATCTCAATCCCTTTACCCGAAATCCGGAACATTATTTCTCCGCCGGGGTAACTGGTACCCCGCATCTTGATGATCCGCATAAACCTTTTTTGCCGCCTCTTCTCATCAGTCCCAGAAAGGTTGACAATACCGTCGGCGATGGCGCATTCCGGCCGGATTTCGATATCCTCTTCAGAGTATTCGCAAAGCAGCAGCGACATGCACCCCCAGGCGGCAAGCCGGAGTGACAGGTCAAGGAGGAATTCCCTGAACTCTGTTAGAGAAGGGATCATATCGGTGATGCTCTT
>CAZIYV010000146.1:0-7977 GCA_964543575.1 uncultured Pelotomaculum sp. | reverse complement strand
CTAACCACAGCCCATGGTTCTTCGCTGGCTGACCTTACTGAAAGGCCTGTTTTCAGCAAATTGATCCGCGCTAAAATATTTGAACGCTTTATTATTCTGGGCCGGTCCCGTGGTGTGGGGACCATAGAGGATATCATAGACGGCAAAAGCTTACGGTCACTGGGGGTGAAAAAATGATCAAACTGCTTGGCTCAGCTATGGTTGTCGCGGCCAGCGGTCTTGGTGGGATAGCCGTCGCCGGCAATTATTCCCGGCGGCCGAAAGAATTGCGTTCTATAAGATCGGCCCTGCAAATGCTGGAAACTGAGATTTCTTATGGCGCTACTCATTTGCAGGAAGCCTTAAGCCTGGTGGCGGAGCGCTGTGATAAAAATGTTGCGCTCATATTCAGCGGGACTGCGGCTGAGCTTTCAGCAAGAACAGGTGCAACCGCTGCGCAGGCGTGGGAAAAATCCATCAATGGTTATTACAGGGAAGCGGCGCTAAAAGCACAGGATCTTTCGATATTGCGCAATCTGGGTTCATCACTGGGTATTTCAGACCGGGAAGACCAAATAAAACATTTGCGCCTGGCAATGGAGCAAATCAGTAATGAATGCTTTAGGGCTGAAGAGGATGCCGCGCGTAATGTCAAGCTTTGGAGTTATCTTGGTTTTTTAAGCGGCTTTCTGGTAGTTATCGTCCTTTACTAATAAAAGGGGGAACAGCAATGGTAAACAGTGTGGATCTTATTTTTAAAATAGCCGGTGTCGGTATTCTGGTCGCTGTGCTAAACACAATTTTAAAACATGCGGGGAAAGAAGAGCAGGGTCAACTGGTTACCCTGGCCGGTCTGGCAATTGTTTTTATATGGGTGATTCAATTGCTCGCTAATTTATTCGATCAGGTTAAATCAGTATTTAAGCTTTTTTAACACAGGTTGTGTTCCACTCATCTTCGCCGCTGTTAATAAAGAGTACAACAGACTCCTAGCTTTAAGCTAATCAAGCCGAGGTTTTAATTATGGACGTGCTTCAGATTGTTGCTATAGGCCTTATTGCTACCGTGCTGGTGGTCGTGGTTAAAAGCCAGAAACCGGAGCTGGCGCTGCTCCTGAGCATAGCCGCAGGGGTAATCATTTTCCTGCTTGTGCTCGGCAAGATCGGGTCAATCATGGATATCATTAAGGATTTGGCGGCCAGCGCGGGGATCAACATGGTCTACCTCAGCACCATCCTTAAAATCATCGGGATTGCCTATATAGCTGAATTTGGCGCTCAGATCTGCCGCGACGCCGGTGAGGGAGCGATCGCCACAAAGATAGAGTTCGCATCAAAAATCCTGATCATGGTACTGGCAGTGCCGATAGTAGTGGCAGTACTGCAGGCTCTTCTAAAACTGGTGCCATAGGCGTGAGACGTGGGGAATGGGACGTGAGACGTGAGACGTGAGACGTGGGAGAAGATGTAGGTGCGACTTTAGTCGCACAAAATGTCCGAATGTTTCCGGGCTTACAGTAGAAAGCACATATACTCCCTTCACATTTGAGACAAGAGTGAGACAAGAGAACCGTCCCCTTGTCTCACCAGGTCAGGGGACACACCTTCAGGTCGGTATGCTAACAGGACCAAATGGAATGCAGGATATACCAAAGTCTGACGTCCGACGTGACAACCGAAAGCGGTGGGATGAGTGCGAAAAACCAGGTTTTTAATTGTTATCATATTTTTAATTTTAATCACGGTTTGCGTTCAGAAGGCGTTTGCGGCCACTGAGGGGCAGGATGAGCAAACTGATCCCCTGAGCCTAAATACCATTCAGAATTACGTGGATCAAGTGGACAGTTCGGTCAGAGGTTCCATACCTCAATTAAATTTTAAGGAAATGGTCGTAAAGCTGGCTAAAGGAGAATTGAACTGGCAGCCGGCTGAAATTGTCAATAATATTCTGAGACAGCTATTTAAGGAGGTCGTAGCTAACTTTGACCTTCTTGGCCAACTGGTGATCCTGGCAGTGATCTGTGCGGTACTGCAAAATCTGATTTCTTCTTTTGAAAAAGGTACTGCGGGTCAGCTGACTTATTCCGTAACTTACCTGGTGCTGATCACCATAGCTGTTAATTCCTTTGCCCTCGCGGTAAACGCCGGAAGGGAAGTGGTTGACGCTATGGTCACATTTATGCAGGCGCTCCTGCCGGTCTTGCTGACATTTCTGGTGGCGGTCGGGGGTGTGGCGTCCGCGGCCATATTCAGTCCTGTTGTTCTTACTACCCTGGGCGTGTTCGGAACATTGATAAAAAATGTAGTTTTACCCTTGATATTCCTGGTTGCCATACTCGGCATAGTCAGCAACCTCACTGATCGCTTTAAGGTAACAAACCTGGCTGATCTTTTGAAAAGTATAGCCATGGGTTTGACGGGGATTTTTACCACCATCTTCCTGGGTGTGCTGGCGCTGCAGGGAGTTGCCGGGGCTGTTGGCGATTCAGTCACATTCAGGACGGCAAAATACGGTGTGAAGGCGTTTGTCCCCGTTGTTGGCGGCATGCTTTCAGACGCCCTTGAGGCGGTGATAAGTTCTTCCCTTTTAATAAAAAATGCTCTGGGCATTGCTGGTATCGCTGCAATAGGCGCAATGCTGCTGGTCCCTCTTTTAAAGATACTGACCCTGGCTTTTATTTACAAACTGGCCGGGTCGTTAATCCAGCCTATAGCTGAGGGGCAGATGGTAGACTGTTTAAACGGGCTCGGCAATAACCTTCTTCTTGTTTTCGCCGCGGTGGCTACCGTGGGACTGCTTTTCTTTTTTACAGTGGCAATAGTAGTTGGTGTGGGTAATATTACCGTTATGTTTAGATGATGACGGCTGGATGGCCAGTTTAACTGCAAGGGGGGATTAAGTGGAAGTAATCCGAAGCCTGGTGCAAAACCTGGTGGTAATAATAATCCTGGCCATGTTCCTGGAAATGCTCCTGCCCGCGGGTGAAATGAGAAAATACGTAAAAATGGTGATGGGCCTGCTTATTATTATAGCGGTAGTTCAGGCGGTCGGGGATCTGACCCGCTGGGATTACCACACAGATATGCCTTCCCTTACCCAAAAAACGGACGAAAAAGCAGTTACCAGAATTATGGAAGCGGGAAAAAGTATAACCAGCGAGCAGCGGCAGAAAGCGGTCGAACAGTACAGGGAAGGGCTTGCCGGACAGATTATGGCGCTGACCGGTACCGGTAAGGAAGCGACTGTACTGGAGGTGGAAGTAAATGTTCAGTCAAAAGAAGGCGAAGTGGATTTCGGCCGGATCAATGAGGTGGTTTTGTATGTGGCCAGGGAACCCGGCACGGCTGGTCAGGAACAAAAAGAGGTTTCGACAGGGGAAGTGGAACCTGTGATTGTACAGGTGGCAGGCAAGAATAGTCCAAAGGAAAGCAGAATTAACGGCGACAGCCCGCCCAAGGAAATTACAGACGCACTGGTTGGCAGCGTATCTAATTTCTATAATCTGAAACCGGAACAGGTGAAAGTAATGTACAAATAAGGAAGGTGGTAGTTTGGGTAATTTACTTGATTTATTTGGCCTTAGCGGGAAATCTGCGGGAGGGTTTTTCTCCAAGGAGAAGAACAGGCGCAACCTATGGTTAGCCGGCCTCGCTGCCATTGGTGTGGCTTTACTGATTATATCAGGTATAAACAGCGGCAAAACGGACGGCCAACAGACAAATATACAGCAAGCTGATCCTGCGAAGCAGTTCACCAGTGGTATGACCGCGGAAGAAGATCAGTTAGGGAAAAAGCTTTGTGAGATGCTGAAACAGGTGGAAGGCGCCGGCAGGGTGGAGGTCTCTGTGCGTCTCTCCGGCTCAACCAGGTCTGAATATGCCGTGAATGCAACCACTGGTAATAAAACCACCCAGGAGAAGGATCAATCAGGCGGAACGCGTACAACCACGGAAGATTCGGGCAGCCAGCAGTTAGTAATGAACCGCAGCGGAAGCGGAGGAGAACAGCCTGTTATAGAGAGGGAAGTAGCGCCTCAGATAGCAGGGGTGCTGGTGGTTGCCGAAGGGGCTGTTGACGCCAGGGTCAAAGCCAAAATATTCGCGGCGGCACAGGTGGCCCTTGGTGTGGAACCCCAGAGAATTCTGGTTCTGCCAATGGAAAGGAGAGCATAAATGGTTTCTGTAGTAATTAAGAAGCGCACAATAACTTTTATCGTTCTTGGTTTGTTTGGCCTGGCTGTATTCACGATGATTCTGCGGAGCAGCTTGTTTACAAATAAAAGCCTTTCCCAGGACCTGCCGGTGACCGGGTCTTCCCCCGTCGAAATAATATTTGAGAATAAGGCTGAGGACACTAAACCGAAAGCGTCACTGCCGGTCGGCGACGATTTCTTTGTGGAGTACAAGCTTGAAAGGGAGCGCACACGGGGCCAGAGTGTCGAATGGCTGCGGGAAGTTATTAATAACAACAACTCAACCAGCGAAACAAGGCAAAAAGCACAGGAACACCTGATGTCCATAAGCCGCAACATGGAGAAAGAAATTGAACTGGAGAGCCTCCTGAAAGCAAAAGGGTTTAAAGACGCGGCGGTCCTGGTAGATGACCGGGCGGTGACAGTGGTTGTTGAAGCCGCCCACATTACAGCTGGTGAATCTTCTCAGATCACTGACCTTGTTTCCCGCGGAACCGGTGTGGATTCACAAAACATTGTTATAATAACGAAAACATAAAACACGGGATTATTACTTGTTATTTTGTATACTCGTATTACCGGATATTATATAATGTATATTTTGAGTACATATTGTATACTTGCAGCAAAGAGGTTTCCAAACACATCATTATTCAATATAATTGCCTTATGGGTTTAATAATTAATCAGGTTGTTTACCGTTATTAGCAGCCTGATTTTTATGTTAGAACCCAATGTAGGGGGGGATAGCCTTGGAGCACAGTGTTAGGATTACTGACACCACTTTACGTGATGCCCATCAGAGTCTTTGGGCAACCAGAATGCGTACCGCAGATATGTTGCCGGTCGCCGAACGGCTGGATAGTATCGGTTACCATTCCCTGGAGGTATGGGGTGGAGCGACCTTTGACGTCTGCTTAAGATATCTTAATGAAGATCCGTGGGAAAGGCTTCGTCAGCTGAAAAAAAACATACGCCGCACTCCACTTCAGTTAATGCTAAGAGGTCAGTCGCTGGTAGGGTACCAGCAGTATCCGGACGATGTGGTTGAGGCGTTTATCGCTAAAGCGGTGGAAAACGGTATCAGCATTTTCAGGTTTTACGATGCCCTGAATGATATCCGGAACCTGGAAACGGCGATACGTTCAACAAAAAAAGCCGGCGCTCATGTTCAGGCGGCGATGGTATACACGGTGAGCCCGATTCATACCATCGGACATTATGTTGATCTGGCCCTGCAGCTTGCTGAAATGGGCGCGGATTCAATATGCATCAAGGATACGGCGGGGCTTTTGGCGCCCTACCAGGCCTATGAACTGGTCAAAACACTCAAAGAAAACCTTGACCTGCCTGTTCAACTGCACTGCCATTATATAGGAGGGCTGGCGGTTGGCACCTACTTAAAGGCAGCCGAAGCGGGTATAGATGTAATTGACACAGCAACTGTTCCTCTCGCTTTCGGCGCATCGCAGCCGCCTGTAGAGACTGTTGTACGCGCTCTGCAGGGATCGCCATTTGATACTAAAATAGATATTCACAAGTTGTTTGAGATAGCGGAGTACTTTGAAAAAATAAGAAAAGCTAACGGTTTTAAACGGGGAGTTACCAGGATTAACGATATGCGCGTTTTTGACCACCAGGTGCCCGGCGGTACCATCTCCAACCTGGTTACCCAACTGGAGGAGCAAAAGGCGCTCTACCGGCTTGGTGAGGTTTTAGAGGAGATCCCCAGAGTGCGGGAAGAACTCGGGTATCCTCCACTGGTGACCCCTACCAGCCAAATTGTGGGCACTCAGGCTGTGCTGAATGTGCTGACGGGAGAAAGATACAAGCTGGTTCCCGGGGAAGTCCGTGACTATATCCAGGGTTATTACGGAAGGACTCCCGCGCCTATAAACAAGGAAATAGCCAGAAAAGTCCTTGGTGACCGTGAACCTATCGCCTGCAGGCCGGCTGACTTGCTGGAGCCGAGAATGGAAAAAATAAGAAATGAAATGATTGATCTAGTGACAGGGGAAGAGGATATCATTTCGTACGCTTTGTTTCCACAGGTAGCCAGACGCTTTTTTGAATTCAGGCGTAACGGCCACTTTAAAGAGGAAATGCTGTTGCCAAAAAGTGAGAAGTTAGCCGTACAGGAAAAATATGAATTGCCGTCACCGAGGAAAGCCTCAGCCCAGTCGGGTAAAAACTCCCAGGCAGAAGCCGCACCCTCAATGCCGGCTAAAATTGAGACTGTCAGCAAGGCAGCCGCGAGGGAGGTAGATAATATGAACATCTCTGACGTTAAAGAGTTGATTAAGTTTATTGATGAAACCGATATTACCGAGGTGTCTTTAGAAAGCACCGGGGTGAAACTGGCTATTAGGAAAGGCCACGTTTACGCGGCTGAACCGGCCGCACACCTTAACCGGCCGCAGTCCCCGGCTCTCAAGCCAGAAATATCCGAGCCGGCCGCGCCTAAGGCCGAAGTCAAAAAAGAAAAAGACGCGGGGCTGACGCCTGTGCTGGCGCCGATGGTAGGGATGTTTTACCACTCTTCCGCTCCTGAGGCCGCGCCGTTCCTCAGGGTTGGTGACAAAATCCGGAAAGGGCAAACCACTTGCATCATTGAAGCCATGAAGCTGATGAACGAAATCAAATCTGAACTTAACGGCGAAGTAATAGAAATCAAAGTTGAAAACGGCCAGCCGGTGGAATACGGCCAAACACTGTTTTTAATAAAAGAGTAACAATTAGACAGGATTAACAAGACAGAATTTAGAATTCAGTAGTCAGAATACAGAAGTATTTTTGATGTCTTTTTATTCTGACTTCTGTCTTCTGTCTCCATTACCTAATTGTTTTCTCAATTGACTACTCGATGGAGGAAAGAGATGTTTAAAAAGATTCTGATTGCCAACCGGGGTGAAATCGCGGTCCGTATTATCAGGGCCTGCCGGGAAATGGGCATTGACACCGTGGCCGTGTATTCCGAGGCGGACCGTGAAAGCCTGCATGTATGGTGGGCTGATGAGGCGTTCTGCATCGGTCCGGCGCCCTCCCTGAAAAGCTATCTTAACTTTAACAATATTATCAGTGCGGCACTTGTTTCCGGGGCGGACGCCATTCACCCCGGATATGGTTTTCTGGCCGAAAACGCTGATTTCGCAGATGTTTGCTCCAAGTGCGGCATTACTTTTATCGGGCCACCCGTTAAAGCCATGCAGCGGATGGGAGACAAGGCTTCGGCCAGGGAAACCATGATTAATGCCGGTGTCCCGGTAGTACCGGGATCAGAAGGTGTGATCAGAAATGTGGACGCGGCACTGGAGTTGGCGGAAACAATAGGCTACCCGGTGATAATCAAAGCCAGCGCTGGTGGCGGCGGACGTGGTATGAGGATCGTCCAAAACCAAGCAGAGCTGAAAAATGCTGTGAATACCGCCAGGAGTGAGGCACAGGCTGCCTTTGGCAACGATGAGGTTTATCTGGAAAAGTATGTGGAGGAACCGCGCCATATTGAATTTCAGATCTTAGGTGATATGCATGGAAACATTATTCACCTGGGCGAAAGGGACTGTTCGATCCAGAGACGTAATCAAAAAATAATTGAGGAAGCTCCGTCCTCCGTCCTAACGCCGGAGCTGAGGCAGCAGATGGGCGAAACAGCGGTCAAGTCGGCGCGGGCGGTTAGCTATTACAGCGCGGGAACTGTGGAGTTCCTTTTAGACAAGCATCTGAACTATTACTTTATGGAGATGAACACCAGGATCCAGGTGGAGCACCCGGTAACTGAGCTGGTTACAGGAATTGACCTGATCAAA
>CAZIYV010000145.1:0-8042 GCA_964543575.1 uncultured Pelotomaculum sp. | reverse complement strand
CAGGACTACCCGGATCCTGACCCTGGATAACAACGTAATTGTTGTGCCCAATAAGGACCTGGCTAACAGCAGGATCATCAATCATGTTTTCCCTTCACCTCATGTTAGTTTGAACCTGAATATAGGTGTTGCCGGCGACACGGATATAAATGAGGCAAAGCGGCTTATATTAGAAATTATGAACGCAAATCAGAAGGTTTTGGAAGAACCGTCACCTGGTGTTTTTTTTACAGGATTTACTGATTCTCATCTGAATTTGGTCGTAAATTTCTGGATAGAGGATTACAAAGACAGTCTTAAAGTTAAAGACCAGTTGAATTCGTCTATAAAAGAAAGTTTCGAAAAGGTCGGTATAGGATTGCCTTTCCCCCGCAGGGACATTAGGCTAATTGATGAATTGGATAATCCAAAAAGCGGGGAAAGGAACTAGGTTCTGACTGCGGGTCGAAGGCAGGGCTGTTTATGGTATTAATTGTCCCTCGTGGGGTAGAATACCTGATAACGGGGGTGTTTTTATGGATCAGAACGATTCTTTTACTGTGAGCAGGGTTCCCTGGAGTTCGGAGCCGAGTCTGAAAGAAATGGCTGATGAAGTAGGAGTGAATGTGGATCAACTTATAGATGGTATAGAAAAAGATAAAACTGATTCAGAAATGGCGCAGGAGTTTGATGTGCCGGAAAATTTAGTCTATCATTTGAGGGATCACTTCTACACGCACGGCCTTGATTCAGTAATGGGGCAGGACTAAAGGGGGCGAAATGCCCTCTTTTTTGTTGAATGGGTTCATTTTAAATATAAGTTTTTACTATGGATTTTGGGACTAAAATTGCTTGTACATCTTCTTAAAACATGTGCTATAATTAACAAATATAATCTTGCGAAATTTAGCTTTTGGGGAGGGAAAGCCAGTGTGGCCGGAAAAATTTGAACGTGTCGGGCTTACTTTTGATGATGTCATGGTTATTCCAGCGGCTACGGAAGTCCTGCCCAGGGATGTGGTAACATCTACCAGCCTTACTAAAAATATAAAACTGAGTATTCCACTTATGAGCGCTGGTATGGATACTGTTACGGAGTCAAGAATGGCCATTGCTATAGCGCGTGAGGGTGGGATAGGGGTCATCCATAAAAATATGACCATTGAGCGCCAGGCTCTTGAAGTCGATCGAGTCAAGCGTTCGGAACACGGCGTAATCGCAAATCCTATTTTTCTTTCTCCCGATAATTTTGTGGCTGAGGCGCTGGTTCTAATGGAAAGATACAGGATTTCCGGTGTGCCCATTACCGTCGAGGGAAAGCTTGTGGGAATACTTACCAACCGCGACCTCCGCTTTGAGCGGGATTTCACCAAAAGAATTGGTGAAGTGATGACCAAAGAAAACCTGGTTACAGCGCCGGTTGGCACTAACCTGGACCAGGCCAAGGAGATTCTCAAGCAATATAAAATAGAAAAACTGCCTATAGTGGATGATGATTTCATGCTGAGAGGGCTTATCACCATTAAGGATATTGAAAAAACACGCCAGTATCCAAACTCGGCCAAGGACAAGGGAGGACGCCTTTTAGCAGCGGCAGCGGTTAGCGTCACCAAGGACAGTATGGTCAGGGTGGATGCACTGGTAAACGCTAATGTCGACGTTATTGTGGTGGACTCTGCTCACGGGCAATCCAGGAATGTAATTAATCTGGTGTCAGATATCAAAGAAAAGCACAATGATCTTGCTATTGTGGCCGGTAACGTAGCCACTGCCGCAGGGACGAGAGATTTGATTGAAGCAGGCGCTGATGCGGTTAAAGTCGGGATAGGGCCTGGCTCAATCTGTACTACCAGGGTGATCGCGGGTATTGGAGTACCGCAGATAACAGCTATATATGACTGCGCTGAAGAAGCCATTAAGTACGGGGTGCCGATAATAGCCGATGGTGGCATCAAGTATTCAGGCGACATAACCAAGGCCATCGCCGCCGGGGCAGATGTGGTCATGTTGGGAAGCCTGCTGGCAGGCACGGAAGAAAGCCCGGGGGATTTAGAAATTTACCAGGGACGCAGCTACAAGGTCTACCGCGGTATGGGTTCCCTGTCAGCTATGAAGGATGGAAGCAAGGACCGTTATTTTCAGGATGAAGCTGAGAGCGATAACAAACTGGTGCCCGAGGGAGTGGAAGGACGCGTACCTTTTAAGGGTTCCCTGTCAGAAACTGTCTATCAGTTAATTGGGGGATTGAGGGCTGGCATGGGTTACGCGGGTACATGCAACATTTTTGATCTTAAAACTAAAACAAGTTTTATGCGCTGTACCGCTGCCGGACTTAAAGAAAGCCATCCTCACGATGTAACGGTTACCAAAGAAGCTCCAAACTACAGTATTAAATAAAGTCTGTTCCAATCGACTAAAGAAAAACGAAAAGCCTGCAACACGCTGTGTGGTGCAGGCTTTTTAGGCTTTTTGTTAATGGATTCCGCCGCCTTCAAAAAGCATATTTTCAAACATTTTAACATCTGTATCTTCAACATTTTTCCCTATACGGGCCATAAAAACGTTGGCCGGGTTTTCCGTGACATCAGGGTCATCGGTTGCCCGCCTTTTAAGGTCAGTTGTACCAAAAAGCTTCTCCAGCATTTTCTGGTAATTGAACAACCCCAGCCCACTTCTCTCTAAATCCCAGTGCCAGCAGAACTCAGTGGTGATTACAATAAAATCTTCCATGACAGGGTTACGGAAGACCTCCCTGAGCAGGCGTTCCGCTATGCCTAGTTTGCGCCACTGCGGGCTGATTTCTATAGCCCCCAGTTCTAATATGTGCGGGTGTCTGCTCCACCTGCTGTAACCTTCCGGATAGTGGAAAGTCACGTAACCGACGATTTCACTGTATTGCCTTGCAATATAAATCATGCCTTCAGGCAGCTCCGCTATTTCAATTAAAGCTTCTTTCTGGGCCGCAGTGGGACGAAAATTTGTCAGACCATCGTTCATACGTAATTTTTTAAGATTTTCGGCCGGTACCGGGCCTTCTACGATAATCTTTTCACGGGGGGTTTCAATAATGTCAATTTCACAGCAGGCACTGCTCATCAGAACACCCCTCTATAAGAATTAAGTAAAATCACTTGAACATCATTGCCACTCAGGCTCGCATGGCGACCGTTCGCTGCAATAATTTGCATCTACGGTGTAGCTAAACATACCATTTAGGCGTCAATAACAGCCATTCGAATCAGGATAACAACCAATTAACATTATTATATGGTATGAAGATACCGTTAATCAAGAAAAATATACCTTCCCAGGAGGTAATTATTCTTAAAATAATTTGTGGAAAAATAGGAGAATAAATTTACAAATAATGTTATGGAAAATAAAGGATTTTTAGTTTCATAAATGAATTAATATTTAAGGATTTATCACACGGCAAGGAAGGTGAAATGGTCAAAATGGGTGGGAAACTGAATTCCTTGACTGACGTTTTAAAGAAAACGCTCTTCTTCTTCGAGGCCTTATCAGTGGCAGAGCTTGCTCCTCATGTTCAAAGAAAAATGCTGAAGGATTATTCTTTGCCTCAGGTTGAGGAAAGAGTTAACCTTTGCCTTAATCAAAACCCATGCTTTTACAAAGAAAAAGAGAATTGGCGTTTGGATCTGGAGGGGAACAAAGAGAACGATCAGTTTTATTCCCTGCTTCTTAAGAAAGGCCAGGCTTTAAACCTGCGCGAAATTTTGAAAACCGCAAATGCGAAGAAGAAGAAAGCAAAAAAAATTCTTTCGGAGGAAGCTTGTCTCATTTCTGATGGCAGGTTTATTCAGTTAGACAACGGTTTTTGGGGATTAACTGAATGGGAGGTTGAAACAAGCCATTATTCGTTAAAAAACCTCTTGATCAAGGCCATGAAAATTCATCCCGGAGGTCTGTCCATACAACAACTGCACCAGTTAATCAACTCTTGGCGTTCAACAGATCTTAAAACCATTGAAGCTGTATTAAAAAAATTACCTTATTTTGAAATAGCGGGGGAGGGCGTCTGGGGTTATAACCCCACAGCCCGTGTAATGTATGAAGACCTGTTGAAAAAGTTCCTGATCATTGTAGGCAGGCAAAAGTCACGCTGGCATTATGACAGAACAAGATGGAAAAACATGCTGGAAACAATGCAAAAGAATTTTCAGGAAGCTGCCTCAGGACAAAGAGAGGCGGCGGCAGCGCTGGCGGAGAGGATGGAACTCGCCGGGCAGCATGAATATTTGCTTACTCAGATGGCAGAAAAAGACCTGCTGCTCTCACTTCGTAAAAGAGAGATCCTGCGATACAGGGAACACCTGGCGAAACTCGAGGCAAAAGCCAACAGCATCTTATACCAGTGTCGTCTTTGGGTAAAGCGAACAAAAGAATTTCAGACTGAAGCCGGCCGGCTCAGGGAGATACTGGCAAAAAACCACGGTAATCTGGAAGGTTTATTTGCCAAACTACAGCATTATAAGGATAAAGACAGGGAAAACAAGATAATGCTTTCTGAATTAAAAGAACAGCACAGCACAAAAGTTGCTCAACTGCAAACGGAAATCGTTGATTTGAAACAAAAAATGGAAAAGGAAAGATCCTCGGTTGCTGTTGTTGAGAGAAAACTGCTGGAGGAAATCAGCGCTCTGAGCAACGACTTAAAGAAGTCTCTGAAGAAAGAAGAAGACATGCAGCGCTCCTATTTAATGACTCAGCAGGAACTAGCAGCTACACAGGAGGGCTATAAGCGTCTTGAAAGGTACATGAAAAACCCCCTGGTATTATTAGTTTTAAAAATATGTTCATTTTTTCGCAGGCATTCAAAACAATCGGTTTAGTAAAAGCAATAGTGTCGTGAAGACCCGGTAAGAATAAAGCCGGGTCTTTTTGTGTGTTGTACTAAAACATAAAGAACCGGAAGAAGTAACCATATTTGTTTTCATGAATACCCTGTTGTAACTGGAACAAATAGACATATATGTTTTCTTGCCTGATTAGTAAAAGGTATGGCATAAAATAAATCTAAACCAAACAGAATATAATGGAATGGTGCCAAAAGAAGGAGGCGGGACGTTGATCTATTTTGACAGCGCGGCCACTACCTGGCCAAAGCCAACAGAGGTATGGCAGGCCATGGAGAACTGCATAAGATTTACTGGGGCAAACCCGGGCAGATCGGGTCATCAAATGGCTATAAAGGCGGGCAGATTGGTGGACGAGGCGCGTGAACTGCTGGCCACTCTTTTTAATATAACAAATCCGGATCGGATGGTATTCACACTTAATGCCACCGAGGCTTTAAACCTGGGAATCAAGGGACTACTCAAAGCTGGCGACCATGTTATTACCAGTTCCATGGAGCACAATTCGGTGACTCGTCCTTTGCATGTTTTGCAGAGCAAGGGTATTGAGGTAACCAAGGTTACCTGCGCCGGGGACGGCAGCATCAAATTGGAAGATATTGAAAAGGAGATCAGGCCGAATACCACGACCATAGTAATAACCCATGCTTCAAATGTCACCGGGACATTAATGCCAATAGCGGAAATAGGGCGGCTGGCCAAGAAAAGGGGGCTTTACTTAATTGTAGACGCTGCCCAGACGGCAGGGGTTTTTAATATTAACGTTTCTTTCATGAAAATACATCTTCTTGCCTTTCCTGGTCATAAAGGTCTTTACGGACCCACAGGCACAGGCGGCCTGTACATAGCTGAAGGTTTAGAATTAACCCCATTAAAAGAAGGGGGTACCGGCAGCATGTCTGAAGTACCAGGACAGCCGGAAATCATGCCTGAGCGATATGAAAGCGGCACTTTAAATTCTGTTGGCATAGCTGGTCTGGCGGCGGGACTTAAATTCATTAGAAGTGAAGGTGCAGAAAAAATCAGGCAGCATGAGATGGAGTTAACCCATCGTTTTCTGAAGGGCGCAGAAAAAATAAAGGGGTTGACCTTGTACGGTCCTCAGGAAATCTATGAACGAGCGCCTGTGGTCTCTTTCAGCCTGGCAGGAAAAGGAGCAGGCATGGTGGGCACAGTTCTGGATAAACAATACAATATCGCCTGCCGGGCGGGCCTTCATTGTGCGCCGGACGCCCACAGGACACTAGGAACCTTTGATCAGAAACTGGTACGCTTCAGCTTTTCATATTTCAATAAAGTAGAAGAAGTAGATTACGCTTTACGTTCTTTAGGTGAAATTGCAGCTATCCCGCCGGAAAAGTTCAATAAGAGCGAAAAAGACGGATCCTGCGGCTGTTAAACTGTTAGAACTCGATTCCTTTCCTGGCCTCAACACCGTGGTAATACGGGTGATTCACCAGATTAATATCGATTACCACATCACCAAGTTCAAGTATTTCCTTGGGCGCGTAGCGTCCGGTTAAGACAAGTTCCACCTCGGGAGGCTTGTTTTTAATAAGCTATCCAAGCGCCGCCGTTGTTTTTCCTTTGCCGTTGCCCGTATAAACGTGCACTAACCCTTTTCTTTTGGCATTGTCATTTTTCATTTGTTTTCACCTACTATATCCCATTTTGCGCAGCGAGATCCCCAGCGGCCAATTACCTTGCCTCCCTCGAAAATCTCCACCACTTCACATACATTGGAACAGCCGTCGCATTCAAAACTACCGGTCCGGTAAGGCAAATCTGTTATCCTGAAACCTTTGAAGCTTGTCTCCCCTTTCCGGGCTACTTCCTCACTAGCTATCTGAGCAGCCCCGATGGCGCCCATGATATTGAAATACTCTGGTATTATTATTGGCAGTTCCAGGTCTTTTTCAAAAGCAGCTTTTATGCCGACGTTAGCTGCCACACCTCCCTGGAAGGCGATGGGAGGCAGTATTTCCTTTCCTTTTCCCACATTGTTGAGGTAATTTCGCACCAAAGCTTCACATAGCCCGTTGATGATGTCCGGGATTTGATGACCCATCTGCTGTTTATGGATCATGTCCGATTCCGCGAAAACTGTGCAGCGTCCCGCAATCCTTACCTGGGACCTTGACTGGAGCGCCAGTTCGCCAAATTGGGATATGGGAATACTCAAACGCGATGCCTGTTGATCAAGAAAAGATCCTGTGCCGGCGGCACAGACAGTATTCATGGCGAAGTCAGTGACAATTCCGTGCCTCAGTACAATGATCTTGGAATCCTGGCCGCCAATCTCAAAAACAGTCTGAACATCTGGAATTACCATAGAAGCGGCTACGGCATGGGCTGTTATTTCATTCTTGATCACATCAGCGCCAACCATAATTCCAGCCAGATAACGCCCGCTGCCGGTACTTCCCACCCCAGCTATGGTCACGTCAGGCGGGATGGAATCCGCTGTTTGTTTCAAACCTTCCTGGATAACCTCAATAGGTCTGCCTTTGGTGCGCAGGTAAAGGCCGTTTATGACTTCTCCTGCATCGTTTAGAACTACAATGTTTATACTGACCGAGCCAACGTCAATTCCCAGGTAAGCCTTCATATGTTAAACCTTTCACTTAACCTATTGATAATCCCCGTCCCTGCCGGTAATGTTTCTTTCTTCTCATTAAGTCGGCAAAAGCTTCCAGGCGTGTTGTCATACCGGCCTTGCCGGTTTGCTCGTCCAGAAAAAAAGTGAGGACCGGTATGTCATAATCCCTGCTTACCTTGGGCAGGATGGTACGGGCTACTATTTCCGGGATACAGGTAAACGGCGCCAGTTGAATCATCCCATCAAAACCACGCTTGGCGCAGAGAATAGTGTTGCCAATGGAATCACGTCCGTGCCCTCCCACCAGTTCCGGCAGGTAAGGTTCCGCCGCAGCTTTAACGGTCATCCCCTCGGCTGTTTCAGTCCAGGTGTTGTCCCTGGTCCAGCCGGTTAAAAACATGGATCTTTCAACCTCGATACCCAGATTACCGAGGTTCTCCTCAATTTCCAGGTTGCTTGCCGGTTCCAGAAGAACATATATCTCACCGACAATGCCAACTTTTAAGATTTCCGCTTCAGAGTTCTGCGGCACATTGCGCAGAGCCTCTAAGGCCGCTGTTTCCGCATCTATAATCTGCTCTGTGGTA
>CAZIYV010000144.1:0-8180 GCA_964543575.1 uncultured Pelotomaculum sp. | reverse complement strand
GGGATTTTTTCAGGCTGAAAAGTGAGACAAGAGAACCGTCCCCTTGTCTCATAGTAAATAATGGTATGAAACAACAATCCAGAGAATTGTTGAAAAAAATATGGAATATTATCTCACTATATAGTATATTTAAGGAAAACGGAGGAGAGGCTAGAATTGCGAAAGTTATTTATTGCGGGAATTGTTTTAGGGTTAATGTTAGCACTCATCTTAACAGGTTGTGGAGGAACCGGTGGAGGCAATCAGACCCAGAACACCACCACCAATCCGTCCGGCACACCACCCGCGACATCTAGCGGGCAACAAACACAGCAAACCAGTAAACAGGAACAGAATTGGTTGGTCGGCGTCTGGAGCGGAAAACTGCCGGATGCAAAAGGTTGTCCATTTCCCGGTATTGCTGTGCGCCTGGAAATAACTAAAGCGGCAAATTCACCCACTCCATTTGAACAGGACACTGTGTGTTACGAATACGAAGGGAAGTTCACCTGGGATGCTGGCGGCAGCAATTCCTGGACAGCACCAATAACCCTGCCTAATAACGAAGATAATTACACTAGATGGATATTAGCAAAGGACAAAAGCTCTGAAAGAGTAGGAGTAGGGGCATTTCGCACACCTAATGACGAGGGTTCCGACCGTATTCACATGCTGGCCGGTCCAATGCCGACTCTCTCATCCGGTTCCAGGAGTGAAATACCATTCTGGACCAATATGGTCATAAACGGCAAACCTTACATGTATCCAAAAGGAGTAAATGTCATTTTAAGTAAAACCAGTTAACAAGAAAAACAATAAACACAAAACCAAGTTTATCAAGAGAAGGCTTTATGGTAGGATTTGCATAATCATAAAGCCTTTTAATATTTATAGTGATTTTTCTTCTTTACTTTGTACGATTCTAATAATTGCTTGCATTACTCTATTATCTTAATATTATCCTTTGGTAATGCCTTTAATAATTTAAGGCTGCTTTAATTAGATATGGATTTCAAAGAAACTTTTCGCTAGTATACACAGGTTATTTTGATTAAATACTATATTAAAATAACATGGAGGTGTGTTAATGGCCAGAAGGAAAAGGACAAACGCGGGTAATTTTGAGATGAATGGTAAGGTAAATGATTTTGCCAACGAGGTTGCACGCGAAATCGCCGTTGATTTGAAGAATCCGGCGGCCAGAAAGACACAGGCAGGCATAAATCAGTTCCAAAATCGAAAAGTGTGAGTTAGTAAGGGAACAAGTTCCAGGCATAAAGAACCTACGTTAAGTTCATACTAGACTTTAGAAAGAGCCGGGTAGTAGAATTTTAATGAATCAAATCATCCTTTAGCGAAAACAAAAAACTTGTCAACCCACTCTCCACAAATCAAAAGACTAAAGCGGCAAGCGGAATATATTTCCGCTTGCCGCTTTTTAATTCAAATACAAACTGTATTCTTCTGAATTGATAGAAGGGTGCAGGGCCATGGAAACCCCCCCGGCGATGATTTTGGAAGTGCTTAAAATCAGATCATCGATCTCTTTAGGGGTTACCATTAAATTCCCCGCGAAAGGCGCTAAAACACTGTTAATCACATCCTGGGTATAATCAGGACTCAAATTATTATATATCTGTAGAAACATCGGGTTTGTTTTCAACTTCTCCAGAAAATGCTCCGAGGTTACCTGGGCTATTACTGCCGCGTGAACCACTGTGGGCACACCAATGGCTATGGTCTTTACACCCATCGTTTCTTTGTTTATGCCAGTGCGTTTATTGCCTATGCCTGAGCCAGGGCTTACCCCCGTATCAGCAAGCTGAATGGTGCTGCCGATCCGTTCTACACTGCCTGCCGCCAGAGCATCAATGGCTACAATCAGATCCGGTTGAATTTTTTCCACCACACCCTTGATGATTTCAGCTGTCTCAATGCCGGTAATGCCCAGGACCCCTGGCGCCATGGCGCTTACTGAGCGCATCCCTCCTTTTAATTCCTCGGGCGCGTATTTATACAGGTGTCTGGTAACTATGGTCTGCTCTACCACCCTTGGCCCCAGAGAGTCCGGCGTAGCCTGCCAGTTGCCCAGGCCGACCAGCAGCACGTTGGCATTTTCGGGAAGGTTAAAAAGCGACGACAGTTGTTTGGCGAGAATTTCAGCTACTTCTTTCTGCGCTATGCGGTTGTTGTCCCTGATGGCGGGTGCTTCAATGGTTATATAGGTGCCAACAGGCTTGCCCATCATCTGCGCCGCCTGAGCTTCCACTATCTTGACTATAGTTACGGTAGCGTTTTCGTAGTTTTGACGGTCAACTGTCGCCCCTGGAATTTCTGTTCCCAGTTGTCCCCTGACAATGTCGTGGGCCTCTATCGCCAGGTCAACACTGATATTGTTATTCTTGTAAAAGTCTAGATTCAAAAAAGCACCTCCAATTTATTTCGATCATTAGTAGGGTATCCTATTAAAGTGGTGTTATGCAGCAAAAAAAATCGTGTAATTCTTAAAATTTCGAAAAAAATCGATTTTATAAATGAAATATGCTATAATATCTGATTAAAGGAAGGGATTTTACATATTACGTGTTATTTCCGGTTCTGCCAAGAAACGCAGGCTGAAATCCCCCCGTGGGATGGCAATAAGGCCCACGTCTGACAGGGTCAAAGAAGCCCTTTTTAACATAACAGGAAGCCGTATCCCCGGCTGTTTTTTTCTTGATTTATTTGCGGGAACCGGTAACATCGGAATTGAAGCACTGAGCAGAGGCGCGTCCAGTGTGGTGTTTATAGAAAGCAACCATAAAAATATACAGCTGATCAAGGATAACTTAAAGATCACCGGTCTGGCGGAAAAAGCCCGGCTTATTTGCCAGGATGTGCCACTTGCCCTGAATTTATTAGGCAGGGAAGGACTTAAGTTCGATCTGATATTTTTAGATCCTCCATATTTGAAAGATTTTGAGGCAGGCGCCCTGGCGGGTATTGCTGTCAACTCTCTGCTGCAGCCGGACGGGAAAGTTATTGTTGAAAGCAGTAAAAAGTGCAGCCTGCCCGGGCATGTAGCGGAACTGGAAATGGTCCGGCAGGAAAAATACGGAGATACATTGCTTTCTTTTTATCAGATCAATGGTAGCGCGGGGGTGGAAAATTAATTTGCGAACTGCAATTTGTCCGGGAAGTTTTGATCCGGTTACACTGGGTCATTTAGACATTATCGGAAGGGCGTCATTAATTTTTGACAAACTGATCGTGGCAGTTTCCCGGAACCCTATTAAAAACCCTCTTTTTACAATCGAAGAACGCCAGGATATGCTTAAAGAAGTCCTTTCGCCCTATCACAATGTTGAAATAGACTCCTTTGATGGTTTAACTGTTAATTATGCCGTCAAGCATAGAGCAATAGCTATAGTACGAGGGTTACGGGTCATTTCGGACTTTGAGAATGAGTTCCGGATGGCGCTTACTAATAAAAAAATTGCCTGTCATATAGAAACAGTTTTTCTGATGACCAGAGCAGAGTATTCATTTATTAGTTCCACCACGGTAAAAGAAGTAGCGGCCTTTGGTGGTTCGGTAAGGGGCCTGGTACCGCCCCAGGTTAAACAAAAGCTGAAAGATAAGTTTAAAAGCCAGCCATAAATTTGAGGGGGGACAGATAACAAAGTGGATCTTTTAAGCGCTCTTAACGAATTGGAAGAATTAATTGAAACCAGCTCAAAAGTTCCTTTTACCAGAAAGGTGATGGTAGAAGAGGAGCGCCTGCTTGATCTTTTGGATCGCATCAGGACAACCATGCCGGAAGAGATTCGCCAGGCCAAATGGATCATCCAGGAGAGAGAGAAGGTTTTGGGAGATTCACAAAAAGAGGCCATGCGTATCCTGGATGCTGTCCAGAATCAAATTGAGAGGAAGGCGGACGATAGTGAAGTAGTCCGTCAGTCAAAAATAGTGGCCGAAGAAATAATCGCCAAGGCTGAGTCTGTGGCCAGAGAGATGCGTGAAGGCGCCAAGGGATATGCCGATGACATTTTAGGTAATCTCCAGGACAGCCTCGGCAAGATTAACAGCCAGATCGAGCAGGGTCGCTCTGAACTGAGGTTGATGAAATAGGCTTTGGGAAAATTACTGCAGCGCCTTTAGTATACCGCGCCAATCGATGTGCTTTTCCGTGTTTTCCAACGCCATTTTTATCGACTTTTCATCCTCAGCCCTGATCCTTCTTGTTACTTCAGACATTTTCTCAATAGTGGTGTACGTATCGAGGTGAACCAGAATTAGTGGTACGCCCTTTTCCTCGGCACGGGCAACGACCTTAACATCGGGGTAAAGTCCTCCTGTCAGGATTAGCTCCGATGTATTTGTTTCCAGTGCCGCCAGAGCCACTTCAGAGCGGTCTCCCCCGGTTATGACCGCTTTATTGGCTGCCCGCCTCAGGTAGCCCAAAGCGCTTTCCGCAGTCATAGCGCCAATTAAGATGTCTTCAACAATCCGGTCCATCTTATCCCCGCCGGCAAGGATCTCTCCACCCAGGACATCATAATATTCCTTAACCTCCGGTGAGGTTATTTCCGGTTGACTCGGCACCATCCCCAGGGTTCTGAAGCCCCGCTCCTCAAGCACCGGGCGGTAAATGCCCAGTGTTTTGGACTGTAAGGGCCGCGGTACGTTGTGAAATATATTCCCGTAAACCGGGACACCCTTGCACTGCATGTAGTTATTGATGAAAATGGTATGATCGAGGCTGTAGTCGTTTTCTATCCTGATCACGAATACCGGAACCGCCTTGAGTTCCACAGCCAGGCTTGCGGCGTCAAGACCCAGGCAGCCCATGATGTGCGGGAAACCGGCGCCCCCGATGATCACCACGTCGTTGCCGGAGGCTACACCCTCGTAAGCTGTCCGGATAGTTTTAACAGATTCGCACGGGTTTCTGTGGCCGGACAGGTAGTTCGGCCCGGCCATGTAAGGCACGATATTTTCCAGGGGCTGTTCCATATGCAGCACCTGTTTCATCAGCACAGCGTCCTCATCCTCGCGGGAGGCTGTGCCCGTGGGACTGCCTACAGGCTTGAAATAGGACACCCGCAGACCCTCCTGCCGGAATTTTAATGCCAGTCCCAGTCCGACACTGGTTTTGCCGCTGCCCGGCGTCCCCATAACATACAGGTTTTTCAACTTTAGCACCTCACGATACGGTTATTTTCACATCCAGGGCGCTGATGCCCTGACTGTAGACGAAAGCGGGATTTATGTCCATCTCGGTAATTTCGGGGAAATCGGTGACCAGCCTGGCCACCCGTCCGATTGTATCGATCACGGTTTTAATGTCAGCCGGCTTTTCTCCCCGGTAACCTCGGAGCAGGGTATAGGCCTTGGTCTCCGCTATCATCTTCTCAATTTCTTTTGCGTTAAGGCCGTTGGTCAGCCGGAAAGCCACGTCTTTTATTAGATTTACATAAATGCCGCCCAGACCGAAGGCTATCAGCGGGCCGAACTGGATATCCCTGGTAACACCTATGATTAGCTCCACACCTTTTGGCATCATTTTCTGCACTTCGACCCCGTATAAAACCACACGGGGCAGGTAGCGGTGCACGTTGTCCATTATCTCCATAAAGCCCCGGCTGACCTCTTCGCGCGAACCCAAACCTATTTTTACACCACCAACATCAGTCTTGTGCATGATCTTGGGGGAGGCAATCTTCAGAACAACCGGGAAGCCCGCCTGCTCCGCGTACCCTGCCGCTTCCTCCGGACTGTTGGCCAGGAATGTCGGAACGGCGGGTATGCCATAGGCGGATACTATTTCAGCAGCCTCACTGCCGAGCAGCACCAGACGGTTGTCCCTTTTTATGTCGAACAGGACGGCCTTGACCGTTTTCATATCTACGTCCGGAAAAGAAAGCTGCTCCTGCTCTTCGGGCATGTCTTTAATCCTGCCGTAGCTTGCCATGCCGCTTATGCTGGTTATGGCCGGTTCGGGGAAAGTGAAACATGGTATCTGGGCTTGGGAGAGAGCTTTAGCTCCCTCCGCCAATTTTTCACCACCCATAAATGCGGCGAAAATAGGTTTGTCCGGGTAGGACTGCCGCATCTCAAGCATGGCCTGGGCCGTTTCTAACGGTTCGCTGACAGCAGTTGGGCAGATTAAGACCACCGCACTGTCCACACCCGGGTCGGCCAGGACCTTCTCCAGGGAAAAACGGAAACGGTCGGCTTTCGCATCCCCCAGCACATCCACCGGGTTATAAATATTTGATTCAGCAGGCAGATACTCTCGCAGAGCGTCAATGGTTTCCTTGGTAAAGCGGGCCATACTGAGGTTCTTTTGTTCTATATTATCGGTGGCGACAATGCCCGGACCGCCGGAATTGGTTACTATCGCCACTCTTTGACCCCTGGGCACAGGCTGTTTGGCAAAGGCTACAGCCAGGTCGAACAGTTCGGACATTTCCCTGGCCCGTATGATACCGCACTGCTTAAACGCTGTTTCATAAGCCAGGTCGCTGCCCGCGAGCGCGCCGGTGTGGGAAGACGCGGCCTGGGCGCCGGCCTGGCTAATCCCAGATTTCAAAATAATAATGGGCTTTTTTTTGACTGCCCGTCTGGCTACCTCGATAAAGTGAGAGCCGTCTTCAACATCCTCGATGTAACAGAGGATCACCTTAGTGTTCGGATCTTCAGCGGCGTCTTCAATGAAATGGGCCTCGGTCAGATCTGCTTTGTTGCCCAGGCTGACAAATTTACTGAAGCCCAGACCAGCTCTAAAGCTCCAGTCCAGTATCGACAGGACCATGGCGCCGCTCTGTGAAATAAACGCGATTTCTCCCTTCAACGGATATCCCGCGGCAAATGACGCGTTGATGGGCGTGTGGGTATCCATCAGGCCGACGCAATTGGGACCGAGCATCCTCATATTATAATTGCGGCATATTTCCAGCAGCTTTCGCTCCAGTTCCATCCCGTCCCTGCCGGTTTCCTTGAAGCCGGCGGTGATGGTCACAAGATTCCTGACGCCGCTTTTACCGCACATCTCAGCGATTTCCAGCGACCTGGCCGCCGGTACGGCTAAGACCGCCATTTCTGCCGGCTCCGGTGTCTTATCAACAGAAGGATAGCAGACCAGCCCTTCTATTTCAGGCTCCTTTGGATTGATTGGAAAGACCTTCCCTTTATAACCACAGCTGATCATGTTTTTTACAATAACATTGCCGATTTTGCAGGGTGATTTTGAGGCGCCGATTATAGCCACCGACTTGGGGTTAAACAGGCTGGTCAGGTCGGTCAAATTAATTCACCTACTTATCTGTTGTGCGCGGGAGACAATATGTCGATGTTATTTTCTCCGGTATTTAACCGACAAATGCATAAAAAATCCGGGTACCCTGATAATCTGGTTGATGGTTGAAATTATTTATAAAAAATCTTTTACATAGACAAATTTCGATTTTTTCTCCAAAGGAAATTTGCCAGGATATGTCTAATACATAAATCTATTGAAAAAACATATCAATATTTATCTCAATCTGAAGTTGCTTATTCGTAGCATAACAGGTTATGACTTGTGAAGATGGGGTGAGGGTGTTGACGAAGAAAGAGCCAGGTCAAGAAAACATTATTGAGCAAGAATACAAACAGCAGGATTTGCCGCATGACAGAACCAGCGGGGATATGGGCGCCAATGCCGGGCAGACTGCCGGCAAACCTGTTGGGTTCACCAGTGGAGAGCAGCACGAAAAAGGACCATGCGCTATTGTCGGCATCGGAGCCTCTGCCGGGGGCCTGGAGGCTTTTTCGCAGCTGATTGAAAAATTGCCCGACGATACCGGTATGGCCTTTGTGCTGGTTCAGCACATGGACCCCAAACACAAGAGCGCGTTGACCGAAATCCTCTCCAGAATTACTTCTATGCCGGTCAGCGAGGTGGAGAACAAAACGGTTGTGGAACCTGACCATGTCTATATCATTCCACCCGGCAAGGCTATGTCCATTTCTCAAGGGGTCTTAGGCCTGGTGCCACGGGAAGATACAGCAAGACAGCATATGCCAATCGATTTTTTCCTGGAATCACTGGCCAGGGATCAAGGCAGTAAGGCGATTGGGGTAATTTTATCAGGAACAGCCGCAGACGGTTCCCGTGGATTGAAAGAGATCAAAACCGTTGGAGGCATTACCTTTGCCCAAAGGCCACAAACAGCGAA
>CAZIYV010000143.1:0-8287 GCA_964543575.1 uncultured Pelotomaculum sp. | reverse complement strand
TTGCCGGTTTCTTTGCCATATAACTGACTCCTAATTCCAGTCTTTTTATTCCTTAATTTTACCCTCACGCACCCATTCGTCTACGTCGGCGATTTTGAACTTATCTCGCTTGCCAGCACGGTAGAATGGCACCTTGCCTTCTTTAACCCACGTCCGAACAGTATCGTCGCTCACAGACAGGTGGGCGGCGATATCTTCAAGGTTTACCCACTTCTCAGGTGTGACGTTCTCAGGTTCGTTACTCATTTGGAATCCTCCTTAATTACATACTGGAAAGGCTAACACTATCAGTCTTGACACTAATTCTCCTCCATAGAAACTCATTTACTCTATTTACCCTATTAACTTAATTGTCAATTGACTGCCACCCAATGAACTTCGAGTTAGCCATTAGAGAGCAATCTCTGGGGGCTTTTTTTGTTGCCTTGATTGGATAATCACATGTTCATATTCAATCCAATTCAGAACAAACCCAACTAAACATTATAAACCAAAAAAACAAAAAATGTCAATCTTTGGAGAAATCAATTATGGAAAACCAACAACGCTACATCCCAATCGATGGCCAGCAGATCCCCGTCACTGAAAACGTATATCGCGCCAACAGGCGTCCAGCATGGGCGGAACACAAGCGCAAAGAACGCGAAAAGCGCTGTGTTATCAGCAACGGCAGGGCGGCACAAAACGCTGCACTGATGACTGAAGCAAATGCGATAAGCAACGGAGGGGTATCAATGATACCCTGAGCGGAAAGGATGCTTTCCTCACCACCCTGCAAAATAACATTGCTACCGTCCTCAGCCGTGAAAATGATACGTCTCTGAATGAGATCGACACTCGGCTGGAGGAACTTCAAACGGAGCTTTTGAAACTAGCCAACTCCAAGGCCGACTATGAGGATGTCGCCGATGAGATTTACCGCCTGCGTGAGCAGAAGCAGAAGATCCAGGTGGAAAACGCCGGGCGGGATGAACTGCGCAAACGGATTGCCGATATGGGTGCTTTCCTGCGGGAACAACCCACCGCCATCCCGAATATGACGAGCATCTGGTCAGGCGGCTGATTGAAAAAGTCACTGTCTTTGAGGACACATTCGCCGTGGAATTCAAGTCCGGCGTGACGGTGGATGCGAAGGAATAAGGGTAAAAACGTGCAAGGCATTCTACGAAAATGGGCGTAGGTTGCTTTGGTTTATTTTGTATTTGAGTTTACAGACAAATTGGAATTTATAGCTATAGCCATTTTTTTACGAAGTCGTCGTCATAGTCTTCGTCGCCATTCATCATTTGAATTGCTCTACCTAAATTACTATTCGATACATATTCTGGATCATAGTCATATATCGCACAATCGAAGCATAGTGATCCTGCGATTTCTTCGTCATAATTGTATTCCCCATCGAGTGCATTATTAAATTCCATTCGCGTGTCTGAAACATTAAATTTCTTTCCACAGTTAATACATTTTGCCATATTATTACCTCCATCTTTATATTTAAGCCCATTATAATTAACAACCAGCGAGGTCACTCATGTTAATCTTTATCATTGATACTAGACATGCTCTGTTCCATCAAAGCGTTCACAGCAGAAGAAAACACTTCAAGTCCTGACATCACACCCGGCAGGATGGGAGACTGAATATCTGCTTTTTCTTTATTTGCAATTTCTGTTTCAAACAGCCAGTCCAGCGAGGTGTTCATTACCTTAGCCAATATTATCAGTTTGTCAGTTTCGGGATATCCAACGCCTTGCTCCCATTTAGAAACAGCCTGTCTCGTGACATCCAATAATTCCGCTAACCTTTCTTGGGTCAGATGTTTTTCATTTCTACTTTGTTTTAAGTTCTCAGCAAAACTCATATTTGGCACCTCGCTTTGTTATTGCTTGTTATTATAATAAATCTATTTTCAACTTCAGACCACCAACCTGAATTTGCATTTTCGCAACTTGAGGTTGCTTTATGAGATCACAATAAAATCCTGTTTATCGCTGCAATAGCGGCACATTTTATATTAACATCCAACCCGCTCACACAACCCTGCAAAATTAGAAAAACATCTAAATCGACCACTCACCAACCTCTGAAATCTAACCCGACCACTCGTCAAGCACAGACATCTAAATCGCTCTATCACGTTTAAAATCAGCCTTTTGGACATATTCCCATTAAGCGAAAAAACCATATTTTTCGCACTCCGATTCCAAACACAAAAACATTGTATACACACGCCCCTACTCTTTCACCCTTGACATCAATACTACCGTCTCAACGTGGCGGGTCCAGGGGAACATGTCCACCGGCTGGACTTCCCGCATCAGGTATCCTCTACCGGTAAGATAGCCAAGATCCCGGGCTAGGGTGCCGGGGTCGCAGGAAACATAAATCACCCGCGGCGGTAACATCGCAGCCACCGCGTCCAGCGCTTCCCTGCCGCAGCCGGCGCGGGGCGGGTCCAGCACCACCACATCCGGTCGAAGCCCCTGCGCGGCCAGTTCGGGCAGACGCTTTTCCACTTCTCCGGTGAGAAACTCAACATTGCTTATTTTATTTAAATCCGCATTCCTGCGGGCGTCCTCCACCGCCTGGGCAACCACCTCCAGGCCGTACACTTTTTTGGACTGCCCGGCTATAAACAGGGCGATAGTGCCGACACCGCTGAAGGCGTCCACCACCGTCTCCGCTCCGGTCAAGGCTGCGTATTCTAACACTTTTTCGTATAATACCAGCGTCTGAGCCGGGTTAACCTGGTAAAACGATGAGGGTGAAATCCGGAAAGAAAGGCTCCCCAGGCAGTCGGTAATGTGATCCCGCCCGGCCAGGGTTCTGTTTTGTCTTCCGAAAACAATTCCGGACGGTTTGTCATTGATATTGCGCACCACAGAGCTGAGCCTGGGATAAATGGACAGAAGCTCATTCACAAAATCTTTTTCCCCCGGCCATTGGCCGCTACCGGTCACCAGCACTGCCATTATTTCACCGCTGGTAAAAGCTTTGCGCAGGACAACATGGCGGAAAAACAGTCCCTGCTGCTTTTTATGCCCAGCTGTACCGCCATGCTTATTTAGAAGTTTTTGTATGACTGCCGCAAGCTCATTTAAATCCCTGTCCACCAGCAAACAGCCTGAATATGAACTGTCACACTCTTTAAAAAAGCCAGCCAGCGTGCGGGAGCCTTCCTCATAAAAACCCAATTCATATTCGCCATCGTACTCTTCCACGTGAAAGCTGGCCTTGTTGCGGTAGTGCCAGGGGTTATCCATACCTATCGTTGGGTGGGTGTATACTTCGTCCAACCCGGCTATGCGAGTCAGGCTGTCTTTAACCAAACTGGTTTTCAGCCTTAGTTGCTCCTCATAATCGACATGTTGCAGGTGACAGCCACCGCAAGCGTCATAACTGGCGCATGGTGGTTTACGCCTGGCGGGTGATTGTTCTATGATTTCCAGCAGCCTGCCCCGGGCATAGTTCCTTTTTAAATCCACCATCTCAGCCAGAACCATATCCCCCGGCGCTGTGCCGGGAACGAATACGGCCATGCCGTTATGGCGACCTACTCCCTCACCGGCGTGAGTAAGCCCGTTAATTTGAATTTGGATCTTATCTGCCTTTTTTAGTGGTGATCCCTCTTTTGGCATCCTGTTATCCCGTCCGTTAATGATTTTGCACCTGTCATTCTGCAATGGATAAATATCTGCTGGTCAGCCTTTATCGTACATTTCTTTGTGTGCTTTTCTCTACAGTATCATAAAATAACTGTTTTTCACAAATATGCACTGAAGGAAATTCGTGAACAGTTAGGGAAATTCATAATCTGGTTCCTCTTGTAGAAAACTGTTACAGTATAATGGAGAATTATACTGAATGATATTATAATTTGCTTAAAAAAGAGGAGGGTATATCAGTGAAGGATGCTTTTTTGAAGCTCGCGGTACTTAGCGAAAATACTGTCGGGACTTCGCAGGGTATAGTGGGTGAATGGGGCCTGTCTATCTTTATTGAAGTAAATGGAATGAGAATTCTTTTTGATACCGGTGAGCGCGGCAGTCTGCTGAACAATGCGGCTGCAATGGGAATAGACCTTAAATCAATGGAAGCTTTAGTTTTGAGCCACGGTCATTATGACCATACAGGGGGCATACGGTCTTTTCTGCAATACCGGGGTAAACTGCCGGTTTACGCGCATCCCGGCTTATTTGCTTATCACTACGCTTCACCGGAGAAACCGCGCTATGTAGGAGTCCCATACAGGAAAGAAGCGCTGGAAAGTCTGGGAGCAGAATTTGTCTTTGTAAAAGAACCTCTTGAGATTACGACGGGTGTGTTTATCAGCGGTGAGGTGCCCAGAAAAACTATTTTCGAAAAAGTTGATGAGACCTTGTTCTGCCTGGAGAACGGCAGAACAATTATTCCAGACCCGTTTCATGACGACATGAGCTTATACTGTGTTACCCCTGAAGGGATATTTATTGTATTGGGCTGCGCCCACGCCGGCCTGGTGAATATTGTGGAACATGCGCGGGAGGTTACCGGGGAAAGCCGGGTCTTCGGGATTATCGGCGGCACCCACCTGGGCCCTGCGCCTGCTGAGCAGCAGGAGGCAACAATCAATTATCTTAAAGAACTGGACCTTCAATTCCTGGGCGCCAACCACTGCACCGGATTGGCTGTAATCTCCCGGCTGGCGGGCATCTTTGGACCCCGTTTCAGATTTTGTCCGGCTGGAAGCAGCGTCACCCTTCCCGAAGAATAGTATTTCTATGGGTTTCCGAACTTCCTGCCATCAGGTGGATCTTGGACCAGAACTCCGCAGGTACCGGCATGACTGACAGGCGGGGCAAACGCACCAGTTCCCAGTTTGAGAATGCGGGATCATGCTTGATTTGGGCCAGCGAAACCGGTTGGTTCAAACGGTAACTCGCAGTTAAATCAACAAGGTACAGGCCTTTTTGCCGCGGGTCAGGATAAGGCTCGGAAGCAACAGAAGCCACCCCGGTAATGGATTTTTCCCTGCCGGTATGATAAATAAACACAAGATCACCCGGCTTCATGCTTCTTATATTTCTAAGAGCGGCAAAATTCTTAACACCGTCCCAGACGTCCTGTCCCGCTTGTTCCAGGTCGAAATAACTGTACTCCCCCGGTTCGGTTTTCACCAGCCAGTAAGCCATGCCGTACACCTCACTTTCCCTCTTACACATCATCTTTTCCTATGCGCAATATGAAATATTCACTAAAGCTTCTTTTTCATGAAAATTTCCTCCTTCATTCGATTGAACCATTCAATGACCGTCCCAAACGGTTTGTATTATGCAGATATTTAATTATAATGATTACTTGCTTATCGGTGTTCCGTATTTCTGCAGCTTGGCCTGCATTTCAGGGCTCAATTGTATGACCAGCTCTGCATTGTAAGAACCAGCAGGCAGTGGATCTATTTTATAATTGAATAACTCCTGCGTCGCGACAGCATAAGAACGCGATAGCGCAGCCAGCGATCCTTCTTTGACGGCCGGATCAATGTTGGTCGTAATGATTGAAACAGTGTTGTCTCTGTTGCGGACAATCTCAAAAGTACGGAACTGCTGAGGGAAATGAGTTAATGATGAGGTCTCAATCTGCCAGAAGCCGAGTTCAGGACGGTCGGCATCAGGTGATTTAAATGCGGTAACCGTATTGCGATGACGATGTCCCGAGATCCCCATGATGAGATTCGGATAGGCATGAAGTTTGGCAATCAGGTCTGTCGCGGATACAGGAGAGTTGGCGTGCACCCCAATAATATTAATCGGTATGTGCGTAGCGAGGATCATGAGCTTGCCTTCAGCCTGACCCTTGTCAAGTTCACTGACAAGCCAGTCATAACGTGACTTGTCAAGATAGCCTTGCTCGTGAATATCGAAATCTTCGTTCTTTTGGTTATCGTCGAGCACAATAACCTTGATCGGCATATTCGACTTCGGCTCGAAGCTATAACAGGCAAATTCATTGTCGAGGTTGGTCTGGTTGAAACCATGACCGACCGGATTTGAAGATGTATTGAAAAATTCGCTCATCCACTCCTTCTTCAAAAGTGAACGGCGGTTCGGATCGGCCGCAAGGACTTTCGGAGGGGTTGCAAAGTCTCCCACCGGTCCTGCGCCTATAATGTCACCGTAAGGCGTCCGGCCGTCGATTGAACCCACATAGAAACCACGGCTATCTCCGCCCAGAGGGTCGGTGAATATATCGCCAATGTTGAGTATATCTTCGCCGATATAGGTCGGTCGAAGGTAATCATCTACAAGCAATGCACCCATATTTAAATAATCGTGGTTGCCAAACGTCTGATACCAGGGAATCGTCTTATCAAGCCCGGCTGCCTTGTATTGGTCCTGATAATCATTATTTGGTCCGGGGACAGGATCATCCTTGGCACCGGAATCAGGGTTTATATTCTTGCCGTCCAGGACATCGATATACCATCTTAGTTCGTTGTACTGCGTGTTGTTGATTGCATCGCCCAGAGCGATCCCAAAATCAAGCGGATTTTTTTTGTGTAAGGCGTTAATCGTCTGGACGGCTGCGTCGAGAACTTGCGTTGTATACAGCATAGTTGCTGAATATGCTGAAGGATTGCCGCCTTTGTAGCCAAAACAGATCGCCTGCGCAGGAGATTCTTCGTCGGTGATATGGATGTCGGTTATGGCAAAGAAACTTAAAAGTCTGGCAGCATTAGTGGCTGATGCAGCGCTATAGGTAGCCGGCATCAGGTCGAGCCGCTTTTCGGAATCGATTCCTGGTCCATAATGCCAGATGCCATAGCCGTTTTGCTGGTATTTTGCAATCTCATAAGGTAGAACCTTCTCTGAACCTGAAGGTATTGCGTCAGGCACGACTGTCTTCTGGAGCGTCGTTGAAACCTCGGAAGCAATCGGGTATCCTGCGACCTTACTCTGATTTTTGTCGACCTTTTCGACGTTTTTTGAACATCCCGCTAAAGAGAAAATCAGCATGCCCATTAAAAGGACTAAAAATATTCTATTGCACTTATAAAACTGTTTCATAAAACCCCTCCTCCTTTTTGATTACTAATCAGCCATTATAAATAGGACATTTTTTCATTTTCTATATGACTTTTCAACACGATATTTGGAAGCAAGGGGACGTTCTTTTTGTTTCCCAGGTTTAATCGAGTTTCAATCTCATTACATGCTTTCTGCTCCCTGCTTTACCAATTTCTACGAAATGATATTGAGATTCAAGTCATCTAATTTTCGGTATGATTCTTCCGGGGCGACGGAACACATTTCAAACTTAAACTTTAAATAATAGACAATACCGCTATTCTTTTTTCAAAGACTAGCGGTTATTGTCTATTTTCATTTGGGAGAGGGAAGCAAAAAGAACGTCCCTTTGCTTCCTTTGCATCTTCCATTTTTTACCGGGCAAAGCAAGAACCGTCCCCGTTTGCCCCACTTAACCACGGAGTTTTTTCAGTAAAAATGCCATATTCTCGCCGAGGTTTTCCATGTTGGCCATTCCCTCAGCATCTTTCTCCACGTCTCCGGCTTCCAGGCCGTACACCATGTTCCAGTAGGCTGACCCGACTATAAACATCTGGTTTATTTGAAAGAAGTGATTAATAGTATCAAAGGCATGAATGGCGCCGCCGCGCCGCACCGCCACCACGGCAGCGGCCGCCTTGTGCTTGAAAAGGTAGCCGTTGGCTATGGAAACAAAGCCCGCACAGTCAATCAAAGATTTCATGCTCGAAGACACATCGGTAAAATAAGTGGGTGAACCCAAGATTATACCGTCGGCGGCGTGCATCTTTTCTATGCATTGATTAATGACATCGTTTTTAATGGCACACCTTTTATTCTTGTTCTTGAAGCAAGCTTGACAGGCAGTACACCCCTGCACCGGTTTACCGGCCAGCTGGATCAGCTCGGTTTAGATGCCGGCCTTTTCCAGCACGCCGAATACTTTTTTAATGATGATGGCGGTGTTGCCATCCTTTCTCGCGCTGCCGCTGATGCCGATGACTTTCATCGATTTATACCCCTTTCCATATGATTATTTTTTTTGATCAAGTTTGGTCAAGAGCTGCAGTACAACCTTCCACCAGGTTGAGCCATTTTTCCATGTAATCATGCAGCTGCCTGCGCGCTTCTTCGAGCTCACCCTGCCTCTTCTGACATGCCTGGTAGTCCTGGTAGACCTCCGGTTGGAAAAGCTCCGCCTCCAGGCGGGCTATAAGTTCTTCCAGGCCGGCGACAGCCTGTTCCAGTTCCTCAACCCGGCG
>CAZIYV010000142.1:0-8334 GCA_964543575.1 uncultured Pelotomaculum sp. | reverse complement strand
CCAGGGCCTTAGTGGTGGACTGCCGCTCTGCCGCTCTCACCAAAAAGTGATTCGGCGGAAATGTGGCAATGTCTGCTGAGCAGAATCACCTGTCTACACCTGCACAATCATGACGGGCGAAGAGCGCATACTTCTCTCAGGGATGGTAAGATCGACCTCAGGCCTCTGCGGGAAATGAAGATGGCTTTAAAAGATATACCAGTAATTGTGGAAGTGGATTACCGTACCGCAGACTCGCAGGTTGTTCTGTCAGAACTAAAATACCTTTGTGAACTTGCCACTTAAAACAAAGTCCGAACATTGACCAGCGAAATCCAGGACAGCGACTGGGCCAAAAATACATGTAATCGTGGGAAGTGCTTGTATGACTTCAGGATCAGACCTTGTCAGGGCGCCTATCGTTATTGTCACAAGCTTCATGGGTGATGTTAAACGCAGCGGCGGGGTAGCGAAACACACAGAACTGCTTAAGGCGGGTTTTGAGCGCAATGGCTATGAAGTTAAAGTGATAAACCGGTCTTCTCTCGGCCTGCCGGTTGCCTGTATACTATCAGCTCCCAAAATATTCAACTGGTTTTCACCCGGGCTGGGTACCGCGCTCTGGTCTGGTATAGCCAGGTTCATGCAGCGTTTGTTAGTCTGGTTGTGCCACCGCGGTCCCGCCTATTGGATATTTGAGGATGCGTATGGCTTTCTTCCCGAAAAGCAGCCGCACGTTCTTTTTGTACACAGCCTGGAGAGTGAGGTTAAGCGAACTCTTTATGGTGAAAAAGGTATTAGCGGCTGGGTGTCGCGGTTTTTGCGGGCGCGTGAGCTGGAGGCGCTTCGCTCCACTTCCCACGCTGTTACGGTAAGCTCGCAGTACTCCGCCTTAATCCGCAAAGAAATGTCTCTGGATTTACCGGTTATTTTAAACGTGGTTGATTTTGATTTTGAAGTTAAGAACCGGCCCGCTGCAAGCGTCAGATTGGAACTCATGGCGGTGGGCGTTCTAGACCAGCGTAAAAATTTTTCCTTCCTGGTGGGTGTATTGGAAGAGCTGACCGCCAGGGGTATTGATGCTAACTTAAATATAGTGGGTGACGGACCGCTGAGAAGCCAGATAAAAAGCGAGATTTCCGCCAGGGGGTTGCAAGGCAGGGTCAATCTGGCAGGTTTTATGAATCCGGAGGCCTACTACCGGAAAGCGCAGTTTCTGCTTCATCCTTCCAAGCACGAGACATTCGGTATAGTGTTGCTCGAAGCCAGAAAGTACGGGCTGGTGACTCTTGTTTCCGATTGTATCCATGTGCCGGATGAGTTATGTGACCACAGGCTGTCCCTGCGTCGATCATTATGGGTGGACTGCCTTCAGTATTATTTTGATAATCCTGATCAGATTTCCTCAAAAGGTCTCCTGGGACACTTGCGGGCCAGGGAGTCTTATTCAATAGAGTCAATGACCGAAAGTGTCCTGAGTTTGCTTAAAGATAATAGGCCAGCCAGGTAAAAGACTGAAGGAAACGAAAGGAAGATTACGGTGGGAGAGCTTGTGTCAGTAATTCTTCCGGCGCATAACGCCGATGCATTTTTGGCCCAGGCCATAGCCTCGGTACTCTCTCAAAGCTATGCTGATTTTGAGCTGATTATCATTAATGACGCTTCAACAGACAATACGGACACGCTCTTGGAGGGATTTGCCGGACACCCTAAAATCAAAATCGTGCGCTGTCAATGTATGAGCTGCGGGAAAGCAAGGAATATAGGTCTTGGCCTGGCCAAAGGCAGTTTCATTGCATTTATTGACGCGGATGATATATGGATGCCCGGTAAACTATCGAGGCAGGTACAAATATTGCTGGATGATCCTGCAGTCGGATGGAACTACACCAACTGCTATGTGGCGGATGTAGACCTGAGGCCAATGTATTTAATCTCCAGGCGCGGCCTGATGCCACAAGGCATGATTTATGATGAGTTGCTTACAATGCATCCTGAAATAAGACCCTCAGGCGTGTTAATCCGCAAAGAGGTTATCGATGACTGCGGCTTTTTTGATCCTGAGATACAGGGAGTGGAAGACTGGGAGTTTTTTTTGCGGGTAGCCCGCAAGTTCAGATGCGTGTACATCAAGGAACCGCTGTTTAAGTACCGCAAACATGACAGTAACGTTACCAAACAGGCCGCTCTTATGGAAACAGGTTATGGCTGTGCGCTGGCTAAACTACTCCCCTTGCATAAAGAGCTGGAAGGGATACTGCTTGGTAATTACCATCGTGTCATCGGCGCCGCTTGGCTGCTGGGAGGCAATCTGGGCAGCGGGCGCAGGCATTATCTTAAGGCTGTTAGGTACCATCCCGCGGACCTGTTGTCATGGGCCGGCTTGCTGGTTTCCATTCTTCCCCCCTGGATTGCGCGTATATTGATCGGGTTTAAAAAGCGTTTTATTAAACGGTCGTTTTCATGAGGGGATTTTAATGGCTAGAGCCGATCGGTTTGGAAAGGGTTTAAAATATTCACTGTCTGTGGTGCTTTCCCCACTTGTCGGGGACGGTGCGCAATTCTCGGTATTGCAGCTCTTATCCCGTTTGGACCGGAATGTCTTTAGCATCTCTTTGATCGTGCGAAAAGCCGAAGGCTCTGCCCTGCCGGCTGTGCCGGAGCATGTGGAGATTATCGACTTAAACGCGAAACGTTATTTCCAGGCTTTGCCCCGGCTGGCGTCAGTGCTGAAAGCCAGGCGGCCCGACCTGGTCTGGTCGGTAATGTATTTTAATAATATTGTAACGGCCGCGGCCAGAGCTATGGCCGGGATAGAATTTAAGCTGATTTTTTCCGAACATATACACCTAACCGAAGAATTCCGCCGGATTGGCGGCGGAAAGGCGTTTTTCCTAAAAGCTCTCATGCGGCAGCTTTACCGTAAGGCAGATCTCCTGGTGGGAGTATCACAAGGGGTGGCCGGCAACCTTGCGGACGAGTTGAACTTGCCGCCGGTGAAGATAAGAGCTATCTACAACGGAGTAGACTTAGACAATGTACGCGTGGAAGCTAAAAAGAATACACCAGAAGTTCAATGGGACGATATACCTACATTCGTGGCAGTCGGGCGGCTGCACGAACAAAAAGATTATCCGACTTTGATCAAAGCTGTTGTCAGGGTGCGCAAGCCTGTAAGGGTATTAATCCTGGGTGAGGGACAAATTAAAGATGAATTAACTGCTCTTTGCCAGAAGATGGGAGTCTGTGACCAGATTAAGTTTCTTGGCTACCAGGAAAACCCGTTCAGATTTATGGCCAGGGCGAAAGCATTGGTGCTTTCCTCACGCTTCGAGGGTTTCGGCAGGGTGCTGGTGGAGGCTATGGCCTGCGGCCGGCCGGTAATATCCACAAACTGCCCCGAGGGTCCGGGAGAAATTGTCAATCATGGGAAAAACGGGCTGCTGGTGCCGGTCGGTGACAGCAGTGCCCTGGCTGAGGCAATTGAACTGATTGGCTACAATGATGATCTGTCGAATCGCCTGGGTAACGCCGCTTACCAGCGGGCGGAAGATTTCTCGCTGGATATTGCGGCAAAGAGCTACACAGAGATGTTTTTATCACTGCTAAACCAGGAGTACCAGGTGTCTGACAGGGGTTCTGGTTTCTTAACCAAATAGGGCAGCATCTTTGTAAGCTGTTTTCAGATCGGGCTCTCTAGCGCAGCAATCCTGGCAGAAGGGGTAATAATCAGGGTTCTTTCTGATGTTTTTACGGAAGGTCCTGTAACTTGTAGAGTTCCAGAGTTTCCTGAACGAGCTGTCTTCAGTGAATTTCCCCAGGGATTCGGTGCCCATGACATCCATACTGCACATATTGATTGAGCCATCCGCAAATAGGGTGGGAGTGCACCAGGGCCTCATACACTTATATACACCTGCCCCTATTTCTTCGACGTTCCGCCTTAATTGCTTATTAAGGGGCACAAAAGTAAAATCTTTTTTAACTTCGCACATGCCGGGGTTCAAAGTTTTAAGGGAAGTCAGGTTTACTCCCAGCTTAGACCCTAATGCTCTGAAGTCCTCGATTTGGTGCTCATTGAATGAATTTACCACCATTCGCAAATTAATAAACGGGCTACTCGAACCAGCCGCCTTTTTTGCGGACACTACTCTGGACAAGCCGTCGAGCGCCTCCTGCAGCCTGCCGCCGGCCCTGTATTTTTCGTAAGTTTCCTGGGTAGTACCGTCAATGCAGTAAATGAGACAATCCAGTCCGGATTTTACGGTAGCTTGTGCATTTGGCCAATCAGAAAAGAAATGGCCGTTGGTGCTTGTAACCACAAAAATCCCCTTGGACTTCGCGTAAGTAATCATTTCGTATATAGCTGGATTTAGAAATGGTTCTCCCCATTCCCATAGTTGAATCAGGCATAGGGTTTCTTCAAGTTGGTCGATCAATCGCTTGAAAACATCCAGATCCAATAAGGGTGGATGCCTGACAGTTTGTTTGAGTCCGCTGGGGCAGAGCGGGCAACTCAAGTTGCAGATACTGGAAGGTTCGATGTCAATAGTGGTGGGTAGCCCGAAAACAAGCGGATAGCGCAAGGATGACGAAATCCTGTGCGTCAATAGGTTTACGCGCCCGCGCCAGGACAAGCTGGTGCGGACAAAAGGCATGCCTTCAAAAACAAAAGGCCACTCTCCCAGTAGTAGAAGGCGGAAAATCCTGTTCAACTGGTGTTTCATTAGATCACCTGACGGATTGTTTTAATAATGATTCGAATTCCTGTACTTTCTATAAATATATAACTTTCAATTAAAGCTGTCGATAACTGCCAGGAATTTAATAATCGTGATTAAGGAAGGGAGATCCAGGTGAGCCAGCTAGTTTCTGTGATCATACCCACGTATAATTCCGCCGCGTTTTTGTCGCAGGCTGTGGCGTCTGTGTTGGAGCAGAGCTATGCCAGGACCGAGGTGATTATCATTGATGACGCCTCAACTGATAATACTGCTGAACTGCTGGAGAGGTACGCGCAAAATTCGAAAATCACAGTTTTGCGCACAGATAAGTGTTCCGGACCCGCTGCAGCGAGAAATTACGGTTTGAGTAAAGCTTCAGGCGATTTGATTGCCTTTATTGACGCCGATGATGTATGGATGCCGGAAAAGCTGTCAAAACAGGTCAAGGAACTTGAGGACAACCCGGATCTGGGCTGGAACTACTGCGACGGTTTGGTGGTTGACGCTGTTCTTAACCCGCAGTATTTGATTTCTGACAGGAACAACCTGCCTGAAGGGATGATTTATGAGGAACTGATGCTGAAACATCCACTGATTATTCCTTCCGGAGTGCTGATCAGAAAAGAAGTTTTCGACTATAGCGGTTTATTTGACCCGGAAATACGTGGCGTGGAGGACTGGGATCTATTCATGCGCATAGCGAGCAAATATAAATGCTCCTGTTTGCGGCAGCCGCTTTTCCAATACCGCATTCACGGTGATAATATTTCCAGGCGCGCGGCTAAAATGGAAACCGCTTTGGGGCTGGCTTATGCCAAGCTTATAGCTCGACACCCTGATCTTAAGGGAGTGCTTTCCGGCAACTATCACCGCAACGTGGGGGCTTCCTGGCTGCAGGAGGGCGACCGGAGCAAAGCCCGTGCTCACTATGTGAAGGCCATTCGCCACAGGCCCGCAGACTGGCAGTCATGGACGGGCATGCTGATATCTTCTCTTCCCGCTGGTGGCATGCGTATGCTTGTTAAATTCAAAAAGCGCTTTATCAAGCGCTCTCTTTCTTGAGGTAGACGGGTGAAAAACAATATCAGCCGGTGTCAAAAAACAGATCGCAAGGTTACCTTGATGGTTGTTTTGTACCCGCTGGAAGGGTATGGCGCCCAGTTTTCGGTGCTGCAATTATTATCGGGCCTTGACCGGAATATATTCGACATCAGCATAGCAGTCCGCAGGGCGCAAGGCGCCGCTTTGCCCTCTATCACGGGTGAAATAGAAATTATAGACCTCAATGCAAAACGAGGTATTTGTTTTTTAAAAAAGCTGGCCGGTTTACTAAAAACAAGGAAACCTGATTTAATCTGGTCCGCCATGTATTTCAACAACATAATTACTCAGCTGGCAGTTATATTGACCGGAAAAAAAAGCAGGGTCATCCTTTCGGAGCACATGAATCTTACAGAGGAGCTAAAGCAGACCGGCGGCCTGAGGGCGCGGATGTTTAAAGCCCTTATGCGCCTTTGTTATCCCAGGGCTGACGCTGTTATAGCGGTTTCCCGCGGTTTGGCACGCAATGTGGCGGCTGAACTGGGGGTGCCGCCCGCCAGGATCAGAGCTATCTATAATGCTGTTGATCTTGCAAAAGTCTGCTTAAAGTTAAAAGAAGATGCTCCAGAAGTAATCTGGGATGATGTCCCCACCTTCGTTACCGTTGGTCGGCTGCATGGACAGAAAGACTACCCAGCCTTAATTAAAGCCGTAGCTTTGGTAAAAGGGCCTTTAAGACTTTTGATCATTGGTGAGGGATATCTCAGGAATGAGTTAATAGAGCTGTGCAGAGAATTAGGCGTTGAAAAGTCTGTTGATTTTTTGGGGTATCAGGAAAACCCTTATAAATTCATGGCCAGGGCCAGAGCACTGGTGCTTTCTTCGCATTTTGAAGGGTTTGGCAGGGTCATCGTGGAGGCCATGGCCTGCGGCAGGCCGGTCATTGCCACCGACTGTGCTTACGGGCCGGCTGAAATTATCAGTGATGGGGTAAACGGCCTGCTTGTTCCCGTCGGTGACAGTGCAGCACTGGCCCAGGCCATGGAAACGCTGGCGGCAGACAGCGGCCTGGCAGAGCAAATGGGCATAGCCGCCAGGCAGCGGTCGGCTGATTTTTCGGTGGAAAACGCCGCCGCTCACTATACGAAGCTGTTTTTGTCATTATCCGGGCCGCTCTAGCTGTTTATCCAGACCAGGTCTGAAACCCGCATTGCAAAATCAGGAACCCTGCAGCCGCAGCTTCTACAAAAGGAATAGTGATTGGCATCCTCTTTGATATTCTTGCGAAAGGTTTTTGCTTTTTGGGAATGCCAGAGCTTTTTAAAAGTAACGTCCGGAGAAATCTTGCCAAGTGCTTCTTTGCCCAGAGCGTCCATACCACACACGACTATGGATCCGTCCGAATAAAGAGTGGGCGTGCACCAAGGTTTCTTGCAGGTTTTATCGCTAAGGCCCAGCTTCTGGATGTCTCTGCGGAACCGTTTGTTGCCGGGTAAAAAAGACAGGTCCTTGGCTACCTCACACATGCCGGGGTCCATCGTTTTAACCGAGACCAGGTCTACCCCCATCTTGCGGCCTAAAGCCTTGAAGTCCTCGACCTGGTGCTCGTTAAAAGCGTTAACCACCATACGCAGGTGAATAATAGGGCCGCTTCCCCCGGCCGCCTTTTTTGCTTCAATCACCCTGGCCAATCCGTCCAGCGCGTCCTGGAGCCTGCCGCCGGCCCTGTATTTTTCGTAAACTTCCTGGGTTGTCCCATCAATGGCAAACACAATACAATCCAAGCCGGACGCGACGAGCTTTACTGCGCTTTCTTCATCCGGAAAGCAGAGGCCGTTGGTGCTGGATAAAACAACTATATCCCTGGCCTTGGCGTATTTGATCATTTCGAAGATGGCCGGGTTTAAAAACGGTTCTCCCCACTCAAAGAACTGGGCAAAATTCAGAACATCACCAATTTCGTCAATTAAAATTTTAAATGTTTCCGACTCCAATAGAGGCGGCTTGCGTACGGTATGTTTCAGTCCGCTGGGGCAGAGCGGGCACCTTAAGTTGCAGACACTGGAAGGTTCTACTACTAAGGCGGTGGGCAGGCCCAGGGTCCAGGGTTTCTGCAGGTAGGCTGATATGCTGTGCAGCAGTATGTTCATTCGGCCGCTCAATGATAAATTTCTACGTGTAAAAACCATCCCGTCCCAATTTAGATTCCACTCCCCACGCAGCAGCAGGTTGTTTAATCTTTTTATATGGTGCTTCAACAGTTCATCCCCTTAAATAATTATAAGCTATTTAATTCCGCAGCGTCTGGTGCACATCGGGAAAATGCCGCTTTTCTTCAGCTCTTTTCTAAAGTTCCGGTAGCGTTCCCCGTTCCAGATTGCTGTGAAAGAGCTTTCGTTAATGTTTTTTAATCACACATCACAGGTAATGCGGCGGCCATAGCAGGTGTTGTTTACTATTAAATAGTGCAGGATTATTAACAGCTTTTTTGATGTTTTGAGGAAGTCTTCTTAACACTTGAAGATGTCAACTCCAGTGTTACTGCTAGCCCATAATGTCCAGAAATAGACGGCGCTAAATGTCCAGAAGT